>NZ_JAXMIH010000022.1 GCF_034366625.1 Prosthecobacter sp. | reverse complement strand
CAAGGCTGTTGTGGCAATTTTACGCCAGCACCGCTTTCACCGGATGATGCTCCTCCACGCCGGTGAGGCGCTGATCCAGTCCCTGGAACTTGAAGCTGAACTTGCGGTGGTCGATGCCCATGAGGTGGAGGATAGTGGCGTGGAGATCGTTGATGTGGACGGGGTCTTTGACGATGTTGTATCTGAAGTCGTCGGTCTCGCCGTGCTCCACGCCGCCTTTCACACCGCCACCGGCCATCCACATGGTGAAATTGCGTGGGTGGTGATCGCGACCGTAGTTGTCCTTGGTCAGCGTGCCTTGCGAATAGACCGTGCGGCCGAATTCACCGCCCCAGACGACGAGGGTGTCCTGCAGCAGGCCGCGTTGCTTCAAATCCATGACCAACGCGGCGCAGGCACGCTCGGTGTCGGCGACCTGGGCGGCGAGATTTTTCGGCAATCCGCTGTGCTGGTCCCAGCCACGATGCAGGATCTGCACGACGCGGGTGCCGCGCTCGATGAGCCGGCGGGCCATGATGGCGCTGTGAGTGAAGCTGCCACTGCGGTGAACGTCCTCGCCATACATTTCGAGCGTGGCCTTGCTCTCTTTGCTGAGATCGGTGAGCTCGGGCACGCTGGTCTGCATGCGGAAGGCCATTTCATATTGGGCGATGCGCGTTTGAATTTCAGGATCGCCCACGCGGGAGTGATTGATCTGATTCAGCTTGTTGAGCGCGTCGAGCATCGTGCGGCGGTCGGTGGGATCGACGCCAGGAGGGTTCTTCACATACAAAACGGGATCGCCCTGACCACGGAGGGCCACGCCGCTGTATTTCGTGGGCAGGAAGCCGCTGCTCCACATGCGCGTGAAAAGCGCCTGCGCATTGCCTGTGGAAGGGAAGCTGGGAGTGAAAACCACGAAGGAGGGCAGATCGTTGCTCTCGCTGCCGAGGCCGTAGGAAAGCCAGGAACCAATGCTGGGCTTGCCGGGCACCTCACTGCCGGTCATGACGAAGGTGCAGGCCGGATCGTGATTGATGGCGCTAGTGTTGACACTTTTGATGACGGCGATCTCATCCACAATTTTCGCGGTGTGCGGCAGCAGCTCGCTCACAAAGCGTCCACACTGGCCGTGCTGCGCGAATTTGAACATGGAAGGTGCCACAGGGAAGCGCGCCTGACCGCTGGTCATGCCGGTGATGCGCTGGCCGTTGCGCACGCTGTCGGGCAGGTCTTTGTCATAGTGCTGCTGCAACTGCGGCTTGTAGTCCCACAGGTCGAGCTGCGAGGGAGCGCCGTTCATATGCAAGTAGATGATGTGCTTGGCCTTCGGGGCAAAATGCGGCAGCCCAAGGACCGGCGTATGAACGGCGGTGGATGCGGCCCCGGCAAAACGTGTGCCCATCATGCTGGCAAGCGCGATGCTGCCCGCGCGCAGGCCGGTCTGGCCGAAGAACTGGCGGCGGGTCTGGCTACGGTGAAATTCGAGGAAGGGGTCCATGTGACTGACAATACGAAGGTCGGGGGGAAGAGTTTGCGGAAAGCATGGCGTCTGCGGCCACGTTCAGAGCCGCCTATGATGACCCGCTTGCTGCTTTCACTCGCCTTGATCTGCCCGCTGCTGCTTCAAGCCGCTCCCGCAAAGCCCAATGTCGTCTTCCTGCTCGTCGATGACCTGCGCTACAATGCCCTCGGCTGCATGGGCGACAAGATCGTGCAAACACCGAACATTGATCGGCTGGCAAAAGAAGGCGTGCTGTTCAAGAACATGTTCGTCACCACCTCGATCTGCGCCGTGAGCCGGGCGACGTGTCTGACCGGCCAATGGATGCGGCGGCATGGCATCGAAGATTTCGCCGCAGGCATCAGCGACGCGGCATGGAAGGACACGTATCCGGCTCAATTTCGCGCGGCAGGTTTTCACACCGGCTTTATCGGCAAGTATGGTGTGGGCAGTCCGCAGGTGACGACGGAGCGTGGAGCGAGCTTTGACTTCTGGCGCGGCGAACCGGGCCAGGCCGGCAAATTTTTCATCGAGCCGAACGATCCCACCCGCACGCACAAGACCGCGAAGATGGGCAATGACGCGCTGAGTTTCCTGACAAGTGCACCGAAAGACAAACCGTTCTCGCTGAGCATCAGCTTCAACGCCGTGCATGCCCGCGATCACGAAAAGAGAGAGTATGAGCCTGATCCACGCGATGAGGGGCTTTATGACGGCATCGAGATCCCGTTGCCGAAGCTGGCGACGGACGCAGCCTTCAAGCGCCTGCCCGAATTCGTACAGAAGAGCGAAGGCCGCCGCCGTTGGGAGTGGCGCTTCGATGAAGCGCAGAAGGCGCAGGACATCCTGCACGACTACTACCGCCTCATCACCGGTGTGGATCGCGAAATCGGCCGCATCTTGGCGACATTGGAGCAGCAAGGTCAGTTGACGAACACGATCATCATCTTCACCGCCGACAACGGCTATGCGCTCGCTGATCGTGGCATGGCGGATAAATGGTATGCCTATGAAGAGGACATGCGCGTGCCGCTCATCATCCGCGATCCACGGCTGCCGAAGGAACGCCGGGGCATCAGCGTGACCGAGATGGCCCTGAACGTCGATCTCGCGCCCACGATGCTCGATCTGGCCGGAATTTCGGTTCCCGCAGCGATGCAAGGCCGCAGTTTGAAGCCATTGCTCGAAGGCAACGTGCCAAAAGACTGGCGCACCGAGTTCTTCTACGAACATCACACCAAGAAGGACCGCATCCCACCCAGCGAAGCTGTGCGCACGCTGCGCTGGAAGTACATTCGCTGGATCGAGCCCAATCCGCTCGTCGAGGAACTCTACGACCTCGAAGCCGATCCGCTGGAGGAGAAGAACCTTATCACTGACGCGAAGCATGCCGCCATTCTAAAGGAACTGCGCGAGAAGTGGGCGAAGTATCGCGAGAGTTTGAAATAGGCCGCGTTTCCAACCAAACCATCCCATATGATCCGCCGACTATTCCTCTCGTTACTGGCTCTGCCGTTGTTTGTCTCTGCCGCTGATACACCGCCGAATATTGTGATGATCATTTCGGATGACCATCTGTGGAGCGATTACGGGTTCATGGGGCACACGGCCATCCAGACGCCGAATCTCGACAAGTTGGCGGGCGAGAGCCTGACCTTCCGCCGAGGTTACGTGACTAGCAGTCTGTGCTGTCCGAGTCTGGCGACGATGATCACGGGGCTGTATCCGCATCAGCACAAGGTGACGAGCAATGACCCGCCCATTCCGGCCGGAGTGGCAAAAAAAGGCTTTCAAAGCAGCCCGGAGTTTGAAGCAGGCCGTGAGGTGATGAGCAAGCATCTCGAAGAAGCGGGCACGCTGCCAACGATGCTGAAGCAGAAGGGCTACCTGAGCCTGCAAACGGGCAAGTGGTGGCAGAAGCATTACTCACGCGGCGGCTTCACGCACGGGATGACCAAAGGCGGCCGCCATGGCGATTCCGGGCTCGACATCGGCCGCAAGACGATGCAGCCGATCTATGACTTCATTGGCGAGGCGAAGCAGCAGCAGAAGCCATTCTTCATCTGGTATGCGCCGATGATGCCGCACGATCCGCACACGCCGCCGCAGCGTCTGCTCGATAAATACAAGGATAAAGCCCCCAGCGAGCATGTGGCGAAGTATTGGGCCATGGTGGACTGGTTTGATGAGACCTGCGGCGCGCTGGTGAAGCACATCGACGACAACGGCATGAAGGAGAACACGATCTTCGTCTATGTCAGCGACAATGGCTGGATCACGAACCCGAAGACCGGGCGCTACGCCGATAAGTCGAAGCAAAGCCAGTACGACGGCGGCTTGCGTTCGCCGATCATGATTCGCTGGCCCGGCAAGGTGCAGCCGAAGATGTCAGGCGAACTCGCCCAGTCGATCGATCTCGCGCCGACTCTGCTCAAAGCCGCCGGATTGGAGCCGACGAAGGCCATGCCGGGCATCAACTTGCTCGATGACGCCGCTGTGAGTGCCCGCAAGACGATCTATGGCGAATGCTTCACCCACAACTTCGTCGATTTGAACGTCCCCGCCACCAGCCTCAAATGGCGCTGGATCGTCGATGGCCATGACAAGCTCATCGTGCCGAACAAGGCCAACCAGCCGGACGATGTCGTCGAACTCTACGACCTGAAAGCCGATCCGACCGAGGAGAAGAATCTGGCGGCGGAGGGTGCGGACAAGGTGAAGAAATTGTCCGCGAAGTTGGATGCTTGGTGGAAGCCGTGAAAATACGACGGACAACAACTGTATCCGTCGCACTTCAATCCAAGAAACGAAACTCAGGTGTGGACCATAGCGTCTGAATGAATCGCGCCCACAAGTCGCGGGTTTCTTCGGCGGTGGCGTTGCCGGAACTGGAGGATTCGAAGAAGTCGCGGACTTGGGTCTGCTCTTTGTCGGTTGGAGCGCGATTGAGGGAGCTTTGGAAGGCGTTGTGGATGCGCTGCTCGGTCTTGTCGGATGATTTGAGGACGACATCGGCAGCGGCGCGGGCTTGTTCGATGACTTTGGGGGAGTTCATCAGAAACAGGGCCTGGGTGGCGACGGTGCTGGTGGTGCGCTGGGCGATGGGCTGGTTGATGTCGGCGAAGTCGAAGACTTCAAAGAGCGGGTGGCGCACGTTGCGGAAGGCGGCGGTGTAGAGGCTGCGGCGGGTGTCGAGGAACTGATAACCGTACTCGATGTTTTGAATCTTCTGGTCGTTGGCGTCGATGGCTTTGACATCGCTGACACCGGGGCCGCCAAACGAACGATCCAAGGTGCCTGCGGCGACGAGCATGGCATCCCGCAGACACTCGGCATCGAGGCGTTTGCGGTTCATGTGTGCGAGCCAACGATTGTCCGGGTCTTGGCTGATGCTTGGAGCGTTGGAAGCCATGCGGTAGGTCCGGCTCATGACCATTTCTTTGACGAGGCGCTTCAAGTTCCAGCCGTCTTCGATGAATTGGATGGCGAGATGATCGAGCAGCTCGGGGTGGCTTGGCAACTCGCCAGTAGAGCCAAAGTTGTCGGTGGTGCGGACGATGCCGGCACCGAAGAGCCAGTGCCAGACGCGGTTGACCATGACGCGGGCGGTGAGCGGGTGGTCGCGTGAGGTGATCCATTGGGCGAGTTGGAGGCGGCCGCTGGCATCAGCAGGAACGGCGGGTGTGGTGGGGCGCATGGCGGCCTGGATGAAGCTGCGCGGCACGGTGGCACCGAGATTGCGCGTGCTGCCGCGAATGTGAATCTTCGCGTCTTCAGGCGCGGTATCGTCGGCGACGGACATGGCCTCGGGGCGTTCGGGCATGTCTTTTTGCAGAGCTTTGAGCTGTTTTTCGAGAGCGGCGAGCTGCGTTTGGAGCTTTTTGAGGCCGGAGAGCTGCGCTCTGAGCTTCTCATTCTGCGTTTTGACCTTCTTTGGATCCGCTGGTGCAATTTTGACGCCGCTCCCGTCAAGCATGACCTCTGAAGGAATGAACTGCACCGCATCGACCGTGACGTAACCCTGCGAAGCGGCATTTGAGATCAAGACAAAGCCCTGGCCGTTGGCTTCGAAGCGATAGGTGCCCAACGATGCAAACTGCAGGCCCTTGAGGCTGCCGGTGGCCATCTTGATACCCTTCAACTCCTCGCCATCCGCATGCAGGATGGTGACGGTGGCGCTTTCGGCACGGTCAGGACCGCCATTGAAGGCCACGCGCACTTCGTAGAGGCCGGTCTTCGGCAACTTCGGCGTGAAGGAGATGGTCTTCTCGCCTTTGCCGTCATTGTTGTCACTGACGTAGCCGCTGCCGATGTAGGGCGCGTAACTGGTGGAGTTCTTCCACATGCCAACCTTCTGCGCGGCGCTGTCATCGACAACGATGCCGGGGAGATCGCTGACGACGATGGTTTTTCGTTTTCTCAAATCGGCGCTGCCCGCATCGCGCAGATCATCTTTGAGGGCGGCGATTTGATCTTTGAGCGCGGTAGCTTGCTTCTCGTGCTGCTGCATCGCGATTTCAGCCTCGCCATCAAGCGGGAGCGGCGTGTCGATCCAGTGCGCGACGTTGTCGGTGTAGTTTTGGAGCGTCTTGGTGCTGCGCAGGATGCCGGCGAGCGCGTAGTAGTCCTGGGCGGAGATGGGATCGAATTTGTGATCGTGGCAGCGGGCGCAGCCGATGGTGAGGCCGAGGAAGGCACGGCCCAGGGTGTCGAGCTGCTCATCGACGATGTCCATGCGGAGCATGCCTTTGTCCTGCTCTTCGTAATTGGTGGGGCCGAGAGCGAGGAAGCCCGTGGCCGTGACTTGGCGACGGCGTGCGGCGGCATCGGCGGCTGGAAGAAGATCGCCTGCCAAATGCTCGGTGATCATGCGGTCGATGGGCATGTTGTCGCGGATGGACTGGATGACGTAATCACGAAAGCGCCAGGCGTCTTTGAAGGGCAGCGAGCGACCGCCGCCGGAAGATTCGGCAAAGCGCGTGATGTCGAGCCAGTGGGAGGCGAAGCGTTCGGCGAAGGCGTCGGTGGCGATCAGTGAGTCCACGAGTTTTTCATAAGACTGATCCGACGGATTTGGTGGGAGGCCGGTGAGGTCAAAGGTGAGGCGGCGGATGAGTGTGCGCGGGTCGGCGTCGGGGGCCGGAGAGAGCTTATTGGCTTCGAGTTTGGCGAGGATGAAGCGGTCAATGTCGTTGGCGGGCCAGGTTTTGTTTTGCACCAACGGCGGCGGGTGGGCGATGGGCGGCTGGAAGGACCAGAAGCTGGCGTCAGCTCGAGGCTGGCGATGCGAAGCATTTTTTTCGGCGGTGCCGTCGCGTGGATCGGGCGCGCCGGATTCGATCCAGAGCTTGAGGTCGGCGATTTCGCTGTCCTTAAGCTTCCGCTTCGGCGGCATCTTCAAATCACGATCGGTATAGCTGACGGCATGCCAGAGCTTGCTGTCGGTGAGCTTGCCAGGGACGAGGGCGGGGCCGGAATCGCCGCCGGTCTGCCAGCCGGTGCGGGAATCGAGGCGCAGGCCGCCTTTTTGCTTGTCGGGGCCGTGGCAGTCGATGCAGTTGGCGACGAGGAGCGGGCGGATGCGCTGCTCAAAATGCGTCATGTCCGCAGCGCTGGCGGCGGCGGTCATGAATGTGAATACGAGGGCGCGTTGGATCATCAGGGGGTGCGAACGCAAACGAGCGGGGGTTTGAGGCTCTTTCAGGCGGTGAAGCGCAGGACATGATGCTGCGCGTGGCGGCTGATGAGCCGGGTTTGGGAGAGCGTGGCCTGTTTGGCCATGCGAGTGAGCTCGGCCAGTGTCTCGGGGAAGTCGTAGGCAGCGACGTGGGCGCAGGCTTCGTCGATATGTTCGGGCAGGACTTCGGTCCATTGCGTGCGCATGAAGTTCAGGTAGCCTTCGAGGTATTGCTCGCGCGACTGGCCTTCTTCACGCAGGACATCGACCATGATGAACTGACCGCCGGGGGCGAGACGACGTGCGCAGGCGTGGAAAAGCTGCTGCTTGGCCGCTGAGTCGAGATGATGCACGGCGAAGCCGGTGAAGATGATGTCGAAGGTCGATTCGCTGCCCGTGACGGCCTGCAGCAGGTCTTGTTGCTGCAGCGTGATGCCGGCAAGGCCGCGCAAATGTCCGAGTGCTTCTTCGAGAGCGGTGGCGGAGAGATCGACACCGATGTAAGCGGCAGGCGGTGCGGCGTGCAGGCACGGGGCAAGGAAGCGAGCATTGCCGCACCCAAGGTCGAGTACGGTGTAGCTGCCTGATTGGCGGCGCTGGCGCAGCAGATCAGCGATGTGCGCGTAGATCTCGCGATGGAACATGTAGTTCCGCTCGGTGATGGTGTCGTAGAGCGTCCACGCTTTGCGAAACAGCGCGGTATTGTCGTCCTGCGTGAGTGATTGGGCGGGAAGGCTCATGAGGTATGTGAAGGAGTGCCCGCGCGGCCAAGAAGAACGGTGACGGCGCTAAACGCGAGCATGACGGCGATGCCGTTGAGCGCCATGCTCATGTCGTAGCGGGTTTTCAGCCAGGCGACCATTTCAGGGCTGAGGTAGCCGGCGAGATTGCCGACGGAATTGATCCACGCGATGCCGGCAGCGGCGGCGGTGCCGGAGAGGATGGCGGTGGGCAAGGCCCAGAAGCAGGCGGCGGCGGACATGACACCGGTGATGGCGATGGCGAGCGCCACCATCACGAAGCCTGGTGGCAATCCAGGCAGGCCGCTGATCACAAAGGCTGCAGCCGCGATAAGAGCAGACAGGCCGACGTGCCAGCGGCGTTCGCCTGTGCGGTCGGAATGACGGCTGACGAGCACCATGCCGACGGCGGCGCAACCCCACGGAATGGCGGAGTAGAGGCCGATGTGCCATTTGTTTTTGGTGAAGGTGTTTTCGACGATCTGCGGCAGCCAGAACGAGGCACCGTAGATCCCGACAACGATACCGAAGTAGATGAGGCAGCAGAGCCAGACCTGCGGCGACTTGAAGGCGTCGGCGGCGCTGTGGTTGCGATGGCCTTGGGCGCTCTTGGTCTGCTCGTCGGCGTCGATGCGGCTTTGCAGCAGATGTTTTTCCTCGTCGGTGAGCCATTTTGCCTGCGCGGGGCGGTCGGTCAGCAAGAACGGCACAGTGATGCCGACGAGCACGCTGGGAATGCCCTCGATGATGAAGAGCCACTGCCAGGCTTTGAGTCCGTGCCAGCCCTCGGCCACTTGCAGCAACCAGCCGGAGAGCGGCGAGCCAAACACACCTGCCAGCGTGATCGCCGTCATGAACAGCGCCACCATGCGCGCCCGATGTTCACGCGGGAACCAGTACGTCAGATATAAAATGATGCCGGGAAAGAAACCGGCCTCGGCGATGCCGAGCAGGAAGCGCAGCGTGTAGAACGAGGTGGCGCTCGAACTCACGGCCATCAGTGCCGAGACGATGCCCCAACCGACCATGATGCGGGCGATCCACAACCGAGCACCGACGCGATGCAGGATGATGTTTCCCGGCACCTCGAACAGGAAGTAACCGACAAAGAAGATGCCGGAGCCGGTGGCGAATACGGCATCCGAAAACCACGGTTCCACCTTCATGCCGAGCTTCGCAAAGCCCACGTTCACGCGGTCGAGGTAGGCGAGGATGTAGCAGACAAACAGAAAAGGGATCAACCGCCACGCCACTTTGCGATAGGTGGCGGCGGTAAAGGCGTCGGCGGCGTGTTGTTGCGGCATGCGGGCCGCATGAGAGCATCAGCCCGCGCAAATGCCAATCAGTACCAGCGACGATGCCGCTCGCGCGGAGTGACGATCACGCCGCCCGGGCTGAGCGGACTGCGGTTGTTGCGCTCCATGGGAGTGATGGCACGGCCGCCGGGGCTGTAGGGATTGCGGGCGGGCCGTGGCGTGACGTAACAGGAGGCCAGGGTGGTGAGAAGGAGGGCTGAAAGTAGGAGTCTGAATTTCATGCAGACTCATTGAACACCAAGGCCAGGACGTGTGGCAAGCCACAAATAGGCCCCCTGGACTTTGTGAGACTCATGGAAAGGGATGGATTTTCACTTTCGTTTTCTGCCGCCCCTTCCAGATTGCCCGCCTTCAAACCCCGACCCTCATGACCCCCGCCGAAGCCAAAACTCAGCTCGACAACCAAGTCCGCGACATCATCAACTGGCACTTCTCTCCAGAGACTGGCACTCCCTTCTGGCTCGACTGGGCAAAGAAGAACTTCGACCCGCGTGGCGTGGTGAACAGCCATGAAGACATCATCGCCAAATTCCCGCACTTCCAGGATGAATGGCTGCGTGACCTTCAGCCCGAGGTTTGGGTGCCTGCGGCCTTCAAAGGCAAACCATACAACATTTTCGAGACCGGCGGCACCACCGGCATGCCGAAGCAGCGCATCGGCTGGAACGACTTCCGCGTCGATTACGAAGAATTCAGCCACAAGCTCGACGACAAGCACTTTCCGCCCGGCGAAGCCTGGATCATGGTCGGCCCGACCGGCCCGCGTCGTCTGCGTCTCGCGGTGGAGCATCTGGCAAACTATCGCGGCAGTTCCTGCTACTTCATCGACCTCGATCCGCGTTTCGTGAAGAAAGTGATCTCGAACAAGCAGTTTGATGTGGCACGCCAGTACATGGATCACGTCGTCGATCAGGCTGTCACGATCCTGAAGCACCGCAAGATCTCCGCCATCTTCACCACGCCGAAGCTGCTCGAAGCGCTCGCCGAAAAAGTCGATCTCTACGCCATCGGCATTCGCGGCTGCTTCTGCGGTGGCACAACGATGACGCCGCAGTATGTGCGCTTCATCTCGGAAGAAGTGCTGGAGAACCGCATCGGCTTCTACCCGACCTACGGTAACACCTTGATGGGCCTGGCCGCCAGCGTGCAGCTGACGCCGGAGGACAATTTCTCCATCACCTACTACGCGCCGCAGCCACGTGCCGTGCTGCGTGTGGTCGATCCCAAAGCGACCGACAACACCGTCGAGTACGACGCCTGGGGCCGCGTTGAATTGACAACGCTGACCAAGGAGTTCTTCATGCCCCGTTTCCTCGAACGCGACGAAGCCATGCGCCGCAAGCCGCGCGCTCCGTATGCCTGGGACGGAGTCGCCGATGTGCGTCCATTTGGCGCGATGGAGAAGACCATCGTCGAAGGCGTTTATTAGCCCTGCGAGGCAATGATGAATGAGTAAATCCGAATGACTAACCTGTCGGGGTTTGCCATTCGTCATTCCCAGCCTGCAACGCTGCGCGTAGCACTGCGGGCAGGTGATTTCGTCATTGCCGCTGAAAGCGGCCCAAACTCCCGTTTGCATTCCCGCCCATCTCACGCTTTAGGACTCGCAGCTAACCACCTTTGAAGAACCACACGCACGAGACGGCATGAAGATCGCACTGGATGTCATGGGCGGCGATTTCGCCCCTCAAAATCCCATCGGCGGCGTCAAACTCGCCCTCGAAGAGCTGCCTGCGATCACCAAGCTGTTTCTCGTGGGCAAACCGGATGTCATTGAGCAGGAACTCAAACGTCAAGACATCTCCAGCCCGAAGATCGAAATCGTTCCGGCCAGCCAGGTCGTCGAAATGTCCGACAACGGCCTGGCGGCCGTGCGCAAGAAGAAGGACAGCTCCATCAGTATTGCGGTGGATCTCGTGAAGGATGGCAAGGCTGAGGCCGTCGTCAGCGCCGGTCACACCGGTGCTGCCGTGACCGCTTCTTTGATCAAACTGCGTACGCTCACGCACATCGAGCGTCCAGCCATTGCCTCGATCATGCCTTCTTTGACCACGCAATGGATCCTGATCGACGCCGGGGCCAATCCTGACAGTGAGCCACAGCATCTGGTGCAGAACGCCATCATGGGCAGCGCTTTTGCCCGCCATGTGCTCGGTCGCGAGAATCCAACGATTGGCCTGATGTCGAACGGCACCGAGGAGGAGAAGGGCAACGCTCTTTGCAAGGAAACCGGCAAGCTGCTGCGCCACACCCCGGGTTTGAACTTTATCGGCAACGTCGAAGGCCACGATCTGTGGGAGGCGCCGCCGGATGTCGTCGTATGTGACGGCTTCACGGGAAACATCATTTTGAAAAGTGCCGAGGCGCTGGCGCATGTGATCTTCAGCATGGTGAAAAGCGAGATTCACAGCAGCGTGCGCACGAAAATCGGCGGCCTGCTGGCCAAGCCTGCCTTCAAGCGCGTCCATAAGAAAACCAACCCCGACGAGACCGGTGGCATGCCCCTGCTGGGCCTCAACGGCATCACCATCATCTCCCATGGCAGTGCATCTCCGCTTGCCATGAAGAACGCCATCCGGCAGGCTTGCGAATCCATCCAGCATCAGATCAATCCGCACATCGAAGCCGCCGCCACTGCCCATTCCATCGCCCTCCATGCCCGCTCCCAGTAACCAGCCCTTTTGCGCGTCCAGTATCATCGGCACCGGCAGCTACATGCCGGAAAAGGTGCTGACCAACGACGACCTCTCGAAAATCGTCGATACCAATGACGAGTGGATCACCTCGCGCACCGGGATCAAAGAACGCCGCATCGCCGCAGATGATCAGGCCACCAGCGATCTCGCGTCCGAGGCCGCCCGCCGTGCCATGACCGCCGCTGGCGTCACGGCGGAGGAAATCCAGCTCATCATCGTCGCCACGGTGACGCCGGACATGTTCTTCCCGTCCACGGCATGCATCGTGCAGAAGAAGATCGGTGCGTCGAATGCGGTCTGTTTTGATATTTCCGCCGCTTGCTCCGGCTTTTTGTATGCGTTGCAAGTAGCACGTCATTTCATCAACACCGGCAACCGCACCACCGCGCTTGTCATCGGTGCGGAAAAGCTCAGCACCCTCATTAATTGGAAGGACCGCAACACCTGCGTGTTGTTTGGCGATGGCGCTGGCGCCGTTGTCATCCGTCGGGCCGAAGAGGCTGACGCAGAGGCCCCCGGCCGCGTGCTTTCCACCGTCATGGGCAGCGACGGCAATCTGACTGACCTGCTCAAAGTTCCCGGCGGCGGCTCCGCCTGTCCGATCACGCCGGAGAATGCCGGATCACGTCCGAACACGATCCACATGGAAGGACGCGAGACCTTCAAGCACGCCGTCACCCGCATGCTTGAAGCCGCCCAGCAGGCGTTGGAAATGGCCGGGCTGACCGCCGCCGATGTGTCCCTCGTCATCCCGCATCAAGCGAATGCCCGCATCATCACCGCCATCGCCGACAGGCTCAATCTGCCTGCCGAGCGTGTGTTCATGAATCTCGACAAATACGGCAACACCAGCGCGGCCACGATCCCTGTTGCCCTCGACGAAGCGAACAAAGCCGGCCGCCTCAAGCGCGGTGATGTGATCCTGCTCGTCGCCTTCGGCGGCGGTTTCACCTGGGCCAGTTCTGTCGTCCGCTGGTAGTTTCTGGGAACGCGGCGCTCCGTTGCCGCACAGCTTGGGCATGCTTTTGCGCTTTGCATCGCTGTGCAAACCGCCATATTCGCCGCCCTTCGTTCCCATTGACCCATGGCATCGGCATCCAAGCGCATCGTTCTCAAATTCGGCTCCGGCATCCTCACGCGTAAAGACGCGCCCGAGCCGGACCCCGTGCAATTGCGCAAGCTCGTCGAGGCCGTCGCCCTGCTCAAACGCGCCGGGCATGCCGTCATCGTCGTCAGCAGTGGTGCCGTGGCCTCCGGTTTGAAACCGCTCGATTTCAAACAGCGTCCTTCCGACGTGACCACGCTCCAGGCGCTCGCCGCCGTGGGCCAGACACATCTCATGCACGCCTATGAGACGCTGCTGCGTGATCACGGCCTGCATGTGGCCCAGCTTCTCGTCACGCACGAGGACTTCGAGAATGTCGATCGCGCACCACGCGTCAAAGCCGTGCTCGACCGCCTCATGGAGTTCTCCCAAGTCGTCCCTGTCATCAATGAAAACGACTCCGTCGCCATCGAGGAACTGCGTTACGGCGACAACGACAAACTCTCCTCCCGCGTCGCCCGATTCTGGGGCGCGGACGTTTTGATCCTGCTCACCAGCGCCCCCGGGCTGCTGCGTGACATGAAAAAACCCGAGGAAGGACCGATTCCCGTCGTCGAGGATGTTGATGCCGTCATCCACCACGCCGAGGAGGAAAAATCCTCGCTCGGCACCGGCGGCATGATCTCAAAGCTCCGTGCCGTGCAGGACGCCGTGCATGGCGGTGTCGAGTGCATCATCGCCTCCGGCCGCCACGCCGAGCAGATTCCCGGTTTGATCGAGGGCAAGGGGGTTTGCACGCGCTTCCCGGCCTCACGTTCGTAATCCTGCATCCCATGGCCTCTCCTGACATCGCCACACTGCTCATCCACTGCCCGGATCGTCCCGGACTCGTGCATGATGTCACCGGCTTCATTTTCTCGCATCAGGGCAACATCATCGACCTCCAGCAGCACATCGACCCCGAGCAGAACGCCTTCTTCATGCGGCTGGAATGGAGCCTGGAGAAGTTCACACTCGAAAACGAGGAGATCGAGTCCCGCCTGCAACCCCTGGCGCGCCGCCATGACATGCAGATGCGCCTCAGCTTCGCCAGCCAGCGCAAACGCATCGCTTTGTTCGTCACAAAGGAAAACCACTGCATCTACGATCTCCTCGCCCGTCATGAGTCAGGCGATCTGCCCGTGGACATCCCGCTCATCGTCGCCAATCACGAAACCCTGCGGCCTGCCGCAGAGCGTTTCGGCATCCCGTTTCATCATTTCCCAATCACCAAGGACAACAAGAGCGCGCAGGAAGCCGCGCAGATCGAACTGCTGCGCCAGCACCGCATCGACACCGTCGTGCTCGCCCGCTACATGCAGATCATCAGCCCGGCGATGATCGCCGAGTTCCCGCACGCCATCCTCAACATTCACCACAGTTTCCTGCCCGCCTTCGTCGGCGCAAAGCCGTATCATCAGGCCTTTCAGCGTGGCGTGAAGATCATCGGCGCCACCAGCCACTACGTCACCGCCGATCTCGATGAAGGGCCGATCATTCATCAGGACGTGATGCGCGTCAGCCACGAGGACAGCGTGGGCGATCTCGTGCGTCTCGGCCGCGATCTGGAGAAAACCGTCCTCGCCAAAGCCCTCTGGTGGCACGTCCGCGACCGCGTCCTTGTGTTCAAGAACAAGACCGTGGTGTTTGATTGAGTAAGCTCGCTCAATCAAAGCGCCTCAAAGACTGCGGGCGTGCTTGAACGGCAACGCCTTCAAATTGCTGCTGCACGGCCCTGGTGTGTCCACCCACAGCATGCGTGCGGCGATTTTGTCATAAGCGCGGCGATGGGCGACGGCGGCTTTGACGGCAACGACGGAAAGTTTTTCCACCGCGATGTCCTGGCTGTGCCATTGGCCGAGATCGAAGGGCGGCGTCTTCACACTGGTGATGAGAATTGTCAGCCCGGCGTGCTTCACGACGGCGCATCGCCCCATGTCGAAGACATCACCGCACATGCTGGCGAGATGGCTGTTCTTGTCCTCCAGCTCAAAACGACCGTCGTTGAGGGCGATCAGTTCGACCTCAAGTTCAACCGGACCAGCATCGAGGCGGCTGCCTTTGCCACCGAGCTGAATGCGGCGTGCTCCGGCTTCCAAATCGCGCACGGCCTGCGGATCGTTGATGCAGATGGCGGCGTTGGCGATGTCGTGGCGGATCAACGCACGCAGCAGGCCGGTGCCATCGCCTGGAGCACCGCCGCCGATGTTATCGGAGGGCTCGACGAGGACGGTGAGGCCTGCGGGCAGCGGCTTGAGCTTGGTGAGGACTTCGTCGGCGGGCGGATCGGTGATCTGCCCGAGATCCGTGAGTTCATAAGCACGCTGGGCAAGGGCGGCGAGGTGCGGCGTGGCATCCGCCGTGGTGCAGGCCACAAAACTGACGCCGGTGTCAGGCGTGTCGGCAAAGCTGAAACCGGCCACGATGCTCATGGCCCAAAGCGAGTCGTCCTCGCGCTCAAACTGCCGCGCTATCACCTCCAGCGAGCGCATGGGATCACTCGCCGTGCCCGTTCCCGTGGGCGGCCAGAGCAGGCCGGGATGTTTGAGTTGCATGCGCGGCCTTTGACCGGTGGTAAGGCAACGCTGGAGCAAGCGCGCCGCGATCAAACCAGCCTCCCGAGCATCCGTGTGCGGATTTTCGCGATAACCGACAAGACAATCTGCCAGCGCGGCCATCTTGGGTGAAAAGTTGGCGTGCAGATCGAAGACGCCAAAGATCGGCACTTGCGTGAGAGCACGCAGGCGCTGGAGGATTTCGCCTTCGACGTCGAGGATGGTCTGCGAGGCCATCGCGCCATGCAGCACGAGGTAAATGGCGTCGTAATCGGCCTTGGCGGCTGCTGGAGCGATGTCGTTCCAAAACTGCTCGATGACATCGTCGGCGACGGTGGCGGAGGGCTGGGCGCGGTAGTCAGCCGCAGGAATGATCTGCCAGCCAAATTCATCGGCGATTTCGAGCACACCGCCGAGCGGCGAGGCATCGCCTTTGCTGGCGAGCATTTCATCACCACGGCGAATCTGGAAATCCTCAAGGGTGGTGAGGCCGTCGAGGAACGTGTGCGTTTCGTGAAAAAGACCGGCGAGGAGGATGCGGGACATGGCGGCTGGCTGGGCGATGAAAGGTTCGAGGAATGCTGCGTATCAAAGTCGGCCGACGGCCCAAACGTCACGCGGCGGCAAGCTCTGGCAATTTCACGATGGCGGCGTACTCCGCGCCTTTCTCGGCACGAGCGAGACGCATGTCATAATCATGCTGGAGATTGAGCCACAGCTCGGGGCCGGTGCCGAAGGCGTTCCCGAGGCGGATGGCGGTGTCGGGCGTGATGCCACGGCGGCCTTTGACAAGGTCATTGATGCGGCTGACACTGATGCCCGTGGCTTGCGCAAGGCGATACTGGCTGATGCCAGTTGGTTCGAGAAACTCCAGCAGCAGGAGTTCGCCAGGATGGGCGGGGCGCAGCATGGCTGGCTTGGCTTTGGTTTTAGTGGTGCTCATTGTCTGGGTGTTGGTGCAGTGTTTAAATGGCCCCTGACGGGCTAATGGTAGTCGGTGAAATCAACGTTGCGAAGTTCGAGCGGCGGCTCGGTGCAGGTGAAAGTGATGCGCCATTGGTTGTTCACGCGGACGCTCCACAGCTCGGGCTGATTTTTGCGCTGGCCGCCGAGCTTTTTGCAATGCAGCCCCGGAACGGCCTGCAAGATGGCGATGGCGGGAGCGGCGTGCAGCAACTGGAGCTTGCGCAGCGCCTGTTCCTGAACTGCCACCGGCACGCGCTTGACGGGCTTGCCGTTGAAGATGTCAGCGGTGGCTTGGGTGGCGAAGTGAGTGATCACGGGTGAAACATACCATGACCGAAACAGGCGCAAGTTTTTCTTTCTGTTTACGCGTAGTGTTTGACGAGTTTTAACGCACAATGACCCGCGATCCTGGCCGGATGAGTTGCGGAAGTCGGATCGCATCCCAGTTCGCAAAACGAACGCACCCGGCGCTGCGGCTGCGGCCGATGGTGCGCGGCAACGCCGTGCCATGCAGACCGATGCCGGATTTGCTCAAGCCACACCAGAGGATGCCCACCGGGCTGTTGGGGCCGGGTGGGAGCTGATAGGCCTCATCACCGCGCACGCCTTCCTCCAGGAATTGCTTGTCGTAACGGAAGCTGGGCGTGTTCATGATGGTCTTCACCTCCCATTGACCCACGGGAATGAACTGCGGCTTTCCGGGCGTGATCGGAAACGCGGCCAGCATCATCTCCTTCTCGCTGTAAACGGCGGCCATGCGCTCGGTGGTGTCGATCACGATGGTGTGAGTGCTCAGCGTGGCGTCGGCCTTGTAGCTCTGCATCGGCTTCACCTCCTCGATGCGGAAGGAGCGCACGTTCGGCACCACGACGATGTCACCCGGCTTCAGCGCGGTCATGTTCTTCTGCGGATTGATCAGGGCAATGAAGCTCTCGTCCGTATGGAAGCGCTCGGCGATCAGTTCCAGGAGACTGCGATAGGCCATGAAGGGGAACTTCGCCTGATGCTCGGGCTCTTCTGGCAAATGAGGATTCACATACGGCAGCAGGTCCGCTTTGATCTTGTAGGCGGCGTAAGGCACGGGCACCTCGCGCTCGGCGGACTCCTGCACATGACCCCAGTTGTAGAGATCGCGATGACCGTGGGCGTAGTTGTAGTTCACCACGGCCTTGTAAGTGAACTCACCGATCGCCCCGTCGATCTTGCCCGGACCGAACAGGTTGCGGTCGAGAAAAATCTGGATGCGCAGGACCGTGTCGCGATCCTTCGGCACCGAGGGGTCGTCCTTGGCCGGACCGACATCCTGGGCGAAGACGGAGGCAGCCCATGCGCCGATGAAAAGGAGCTTTTTCAACATGGCTGCACGCTAGAGCGGAGTGAGCGATGAGCAAGGCGGCACGAGTTCTTGCCTGAAACGAATCCGGCGCGTAGTTTTGCCGCGCATGCCCGTCACCGTCACTGAAACACGCACCTTGGAGCAGCTCCGCCAGCACTATGAGGTGGAGCGCGAACTCGCCGACCGGCTGCGCCACGCCACCAAAGAACAACGCCGCACGCTCTATTCCGAGGTTTATGACGAGCTGTTCAAACGCGTGCCGCTGCACCCGCAGCACACGAACAAGTCCTCGCCAGATCGTCTTGCGGCGGATGTGGCGGAGAAAATGGAAATCCTCGCGCCCTTCCTCAATGCGAACTCCGTCTTTCTCGAAGTCGGCCCTGGAGACTGCGAATTCGCGAAGACCGTCGCCGAGAAAGTCGCGCGCGTGCTGGCCATCGACGTGTCAGACGAAATCACCCGGAAGCGTGAACTCCCGGCGAATTTGCAGCTTGTGATCTCGGACGGCAGCTCGATTCCCGTGCCTCCGGACAGCGTGAACGTGGCCTACAGCAACCAGTTGATGGAGCATCTGCATCCAGATGATGCGCTGGACCAGTTGCGCGGCCTGCACGCGGCCTTGAAGCCGGGCGGCGTGTACATCTGCATCACACCGAGCCGTCTGACCGGTCCGCATGACATCAGTTGTGTGTTTGATCGCGAGGCGACCGGATTTCACCTCAAGGAATATACCGTGGGCGATCTGGCGGCGCTTTTCCGCCAAGTCGGTTTCAACAAGCTGCGCATCATCTTCGGCGGACGTGGCAAGTTCGTGCTGCTGCCCACCTGGACGGCGTTGATCTGGGAAAAACTGCTCGATTTTCTGCCACACAGCCTGCGCAAGGCCATCGCGCTAAAACCGCCTTTCCGCTGGCTGTTCGGCGTCCGGCTGGCAGGCTTCAAAGACTGAACCAACATCATGAAGGCGCTGTTCATCACCCTCCTCATCTTTGCTTCGGCGTTTCTGATTTACGACCGCTTCATCACTCCGGCCGGAAAGCGCGTGGTGTTTGAGAATCCACCACTGGAACCGCAGAGTGAGCCGCCAGCGAGAACGGTTCACAGCAGTCCGGCACCACGCGTGGTGGACTCCCTGCCCCGACGCCCGGCAGCGACGGCTTTGTGCCGCCGCAGATCGAGCCGCTCGAATCACTCACGAAAAACTGGACGGTGTTTCCTCCCACAGCCTTCCCTCGTCAGGTCAAACTGAGCAAGCCAGTTGAACTGCGCATGGCGGGCGGCAGCACAACCCTGCCCGCAGGATCGACGGCCTTCGCGCTCTCGGCCCAGGCAAACGTGCTCGTCATCGCACCCACGCAGACTTCGCAGGCGCGTGGACAGATCTTTGTGCATGACACCAACATGCCCACGCAGGTGCGTGAATCTTACGAACGCTGGAAGAAGGGCCGCATCGAGATGGCGCAGGCATCTTGGAAGAAGCAGCGGTCCTCCGGCAGTGGGGCAAGCGTCAGCATGCCCCATGCCGTGGACGCCACCGGCAAACCGAAGCGCAATGCCGATGGCAGCTACGATCTGCTGCTGGCGAGCATGCAGTCTGGAGAGGTCACCGAGATCAAACTCAACAAAATCCAGCGCTGGGGCACGCCGCAGGCCACCACCATCGACAACAAGCCCACCTGGGCCGTGAGCGTGTTTTATGAGACCATCGTCTTCTGCGGCCCGATGGACGCCGAAGCGCAGGCCCATGTCCGTGAAGGCAAGGTCGTGCGCTGGATTTATCCGGGATCAGGCGAGCCGGTGCCGTGAGTGGATGTGTGAGACAGGCAGCCTGCCGCTGGGGACCCGCTTTCCGTGGATCACACCTGCCCGCATCGCTACGCACAGCGTTGCCGGCGGGTCATCCCCTTCGCCGTCGCCCCGCAGTTGGATCACGTCATCGCCAATCTGGAGCTGATGCCGCTGCGGATGAACATCGGCAAACGCGCTGCCATGGGGGAGAGGCAGCAGGCACTGGCCCGGCAGTTGAGGAGTGCTGGCTTGTTCTGACGGCCTCCGGCAGGTTTGTCAGCCAATTGCAGCCTGCCCCTGATTTCGACTAATTAAAACTGAGCGGAAGCTCGCACCACTATCCTCTGAGGTCACAAGCCAGTAGCTGTTCTGATCGACAAACCCTTTAGGCCTGAGCTCAGGGAGAAGCTCCCTATAGACCCGGATACCCCAAACTGGAACCAAGTCTTGTTGATCAAGGGCTTGGAAAATTTTGGCGCGATTGATCTCCAGATGTTGATTCGACTTACTCCACTCGTCCGGAAAATTCAGCTGTTGGAAATACGCTATTTCCATGCGATCCCTGCCCACGAACTGCATGGCGTCGTCGGTTCCACGGCAATCTACAATTCCTCCAGCGACGCGAAGAAATTTCGTTGGCGATTGAGCTGAGGTTTCACCATCGGTGCCACGCCAATGGCTTTCAGTGACCAGCGGAATCATTGGAATTGCCACGGGTTCGCCGGAATCAGAAAGAGTGTGCCACATCTCCGGTTCGCCATCAGTCACCCAAGGTGCCCAAACCGCCAACCGAAGTGGCGCATAAACACCTCCTCCGAAATGTCCCTTGATTTCGTGGACTGAGAAAGACGACGTCCACAAGCTTGGATCGAACCCAACGTCGCGTTCGATGAGATGAACCTGCGCTCTTGGGACAGCGACGCAGGAGACCCACGCCGCAATCTGAATTCCAACCGCGTGATCTTTCATGGAAAGAAACCCGGCCAACATGATCGGTTCGTCGGCACCAGCCGCAAACCAGTTCACCGGATCCGGCCAGGCCGCTCGTTCGAGCCATTGGATTCCGCGGTCAGGTTGTCGTGTCTCGGCAAGATCAGGCGTGGGAGCGATACCTGTCGGATTCCAAGGAAGGCGAAACTCCGGAACAACATCCGGACGATCACCCGCCAGTGGGTCCGGCATTCCTGAGCCGAGGTTGGACTGGTTGGTGATCATTTCAAACGCGACGTTCCTATCATCCCTCCCGGGTAATCGGTCACTAAGGAAGGACGACACTACGTTCACGGCGGACCACACGTATTTTTCCCTGAACATCGCCACGGCACTTCTGGAACCATGGCTTGCCTGACTGTGCTGACGCAAGATGGCGATGTCAGCGCCCAAGATTTCTCCCGGAGCTTGCCCGCGTGGATCGCCGTAAAACGTCTCCTTGTTCCAACCCCAATTCTTGACCAAGGCTACAATTAGGCCATTGCCGAGTTGTTTTGGGCTGAGAGATTCGCTTGCCGAAACTTCAAGTGCGTAATCTGCCAAGATGGCTTCGGCTTCAGGGCTGAAACTAGCGGGAGGGGATTCTGATCTGAATCGAAAATCTTCGAGGTTCTCTTCCAGAGGCCTTGGTTCCGAAGACTCCTCCTCATTTTCGGCGAGACTAGTGGATTCCACGCCACTCTCCTCGCAGGTCTCTGCGATCTTCGTCATAGGATGGAAAAAGGAGTTCCAGAAAGTATGTTTTTGGGTCCTTGCCTCTATCTCCTCTTCAATCTCCGCGCGGACCGCAGGTTCGACCTCCAGTGATCCGTCTGCGACCGCATCCAGAATCTGCTTGGACACCTTCGCATAGCGCCGAGACTGACCTTCCTCGGACCGTTGCCACACGTGTTCGAAAAACGGGGTGCTAGCCTCATTGGCGACATACCAATCGAGATCCAACGTAAGAGGTAAGTCTCCCCCACCCCGTCCCTCTCCCGCCGCGAGAGCCACCGCTTCTTTGTCGATTGGCAGCTTCACACCAACCGGAAGATAGGGTGGTGTTGCGTCGTCTCGTACGGATTGAGGGAGTTCGGTTCCGATGGTGAATGCGCGTTCGATGACCAGCCTGGCAGCATGCCTTGCAACTACGCTCGGATGGTCCTTTTCGTCTCGTTTGTCGAAGAAAATCGCATGCACGGCTTTGGCCAAATCGTCAGCGGTGCCATGTTCGACCAGTTCCAAGACAGCACCCGCAGCCGCCACCACGACCGATTCCACGACTTGAACATCGTCAACGGTTGCGAAGTTAAGGAGGAGTTTGGCAAGTTCGGCGGGACAACTCGAACCCCATTTGGCGAGGCGCGCAATGGCCTGGCTCTGCCGCTCATGGATCACGCTCGATGTCACCCATGCGACCAAGATCGACGCAGAAACCGCTGAGTCGTCGTCCCTCAATGTGATCGCATCGTGGATCGGACTTCCGTTGCCCTCCCAAGGTCCGCCGCAATTATCGGGAAGCCAATCGGGCCCTGACCAGACGAGATCCCTTTCTGTCATGCTCATCCGGGTGAACTCCTGATGGAGAAACTCGGCCCCGAACGTGGCACCCGGTATCCGGGATGACGGCAAAATCAATTCGGCAACCAACATACGGCAAGACACCATGTCCCGCCCGAGGAGGTGTGTTACCCATTCAATGTGCGCTAACGCTTTTTCGGGGCGAAGATCGTTGATCCCCCGTGCGTGGCACTCCTCCATCACCCTTTCATCTATATATGGGCGCCAAAGCCCCGATTCCATTAGTGAAAGATCCTCTTTCAAAAGCAATGAGACAACAAGGGCTATGGAATTCTGTCGTCCATAGATCACCTGCGGAAAGAGTTTTTCTTTCGCAAATCTCAGTGTGTATCGATCAAGCTTGGGGAAATGCCTTCGGATCTTCAGAAGTAGCCAGAAATCGGGCCGCCAAGTCTTGATGACTTTGCTGATCCGCGTGGCGACATTCTTAGCAAGAATGTAATCGAGGAGCGCGTTGAAACCCGGCCTAACAATCACCCGGTCGGGCTTCATGGATCCGGTGGGAGCCCTGTAGAGCTCGATAAGACCATGCTGTGTGGCCGATTGCTCGAAGAGTGCCGCTGCGTTCTCGATCGTGATTCCAAGCCGAGCCAAGCAATCGCGGACAGCTTCGGCGAATTGCGCATACGAGCATCGCTCCTCAGTGAGAAAGACAGGAACAAGTGCATCAAGAATCCCGAGGGACAATTCTTTGTTTTTAGGCCAAGACTGATTCCGATGGTTCAATTCGCCGTCGAGCCGTACCAGCTTCAGCTTGAAGAGTTCAGCCAGAGTCGTTACGAAATCCTGCCCCGGTGCGATGGTTCGCCCCTGATACACTTCTGCAAACACTCGGATTGCAAGAGGCGTCCTCAGTGCCCAAGCGACTCCAGCGGGCGAAGGTACCTTGATGTCATATTTCCGTGTATAAGCCTGAAAGATCTCGGGAAGATGATCGGAAAGGTCGGGAGCATGTAAATGAAGCGAACTAAAGCGTTCGTCACTGGTGGAGAGCCAGGAGACGGATTCCGGACGAGTCGTCACGATGGCAGCAATGAGGGGCCGGCATTTGCAGAGATTGGCAAGTTCCTTGAGGCGCTCGTTCCACTTTTCCGGATCGGGACTCTCGTCAGGACCATCCAGAGCCAGGATCGCCCGGCGCGGCGCCGACCGGGGCTCAGGAGATTCGCGCCACGCGAACAAACTCGAAGCGTCGAGAGCGTCGAGAATTTGATCGGCGGTCCAATTTGGCCGGTTGCTTGCCTGTCCGAGTATTTCGTTCCAACTGCTATGCGGATTGAAGGCACGAGCGGGAAGCACGAGGACCGGAACTCCCTCCTCAGAAGCGATGTCGCATAAATTGGTAATTGTCTGGGTTTTCCCCGTTCCAGCGTCGCCCAACACGAGCAGCATGCGGCGAAGGCGCTGTTGGGTCTCCAGCAACTTTCGGACGGCTTCGAGATTGTCTTCAAGTCCTTTGACTGCTTCGAGGACCGATTGTGTGGGGGAAGTCGCAAAAGTCAGCCGGTCTCTCCCTCCCAGTTCCTTCCAAAGCCGGGAGACGGTCTCCCAGATTTGCCATTCGATAGAGCAATCGATGTTAATGGAGGGAAGGCCTTGGGATTCCACCGCAGTCTTCAGGAGTTGAAGATTCGCCAACGAAGAGTCAATGGCTTCGACCAGAGTTGCGCAATCCGACAAGGCTTGTGGACTGTGATCCCCAGGAAGGTTTTTCAAATTGCTGATTCTCTCCCGCTTCTGCTCCAGCGAATTGGCCAAGCGTAGGATCTTTACTTTCAGATCCTGTGCGGCCCGGGGTGAATTCACAAACCAGGAAAGATCCTCATCGAGAATCGTGGACACATGGAGATCTGGGACGTAGCGAAGATCCATCCACGCCGATTTGACCCGGTCAAATTGCTGACGCCAATGATCGCGTGGAATCAATTCACCATCAAACCAATAGGCACCGATCGTTTCTGAATCGGGCTGTTGAAGCCATTCTCGGATTCCGGTTTCGCCTCTGTATTCCAGTGTGACATTGGGGTAAGCGACCTTCGCATCGGCATCGAATGTTTGCCACCTATCCAGTTGGGAAGTGCCCGAGCTACCCCGTCCCCTTGCCGGGAGGAGATTTAGCGGGCAACAAACGACATACCGACTAAGCGTTGGATGGCGAGTGGCCGCCGACCGAAGCGACGTCTCGATCTGATTTTTTTGAGAGTCGTGGAATCCGTCCCACCATGCCTTAGCCTGCAACCCCACGACCGAGTCATCATTCAAAATTGCGAATGCCTCAACGCCGCCATCTCCACCACGCCCATCGACGAAATAGAAAGAGCGGATTGAATCTCCGTATTCCCTACGACACCAGCGCTCAAATACTTGGCAGCAGAGGGCTTCGAATGCAGCATCTCGGGATTCGTGGCGTTGATTAAATGAGTCCCACATATTGTACGGCAAAGTGCTTGAGCCGGGCGCGCATGGTGTCGGGCCGCTGGACTAGTTCCAGGAGGTGCTCCGGCCTGTGGAAGGCGAAGACAGGCCGCGAGCGCAAGTCGGGGCCGCGCTGGTCGCGGAAGTTCGTCTCGATGCCGGTGGACTCAAAGGTGAACGGCAGCGGATCGGCCCAGCGCTGGGGAATCCACTTCCGGGCGTGGGTGTAGCGCGCGCTCTGCTCGGCGGTGCCGGAGAGCGTGGTGCCTGCTTTCTTCGCCTCGACCACGCCGAGCGCTTTGATGTCCTCGAAGAGGATGTAGTCGGCAGGACCGCCGAAGGATTGCATCTCACGCACCGCGACGCCACGAGCGGCTGACAGATTCAGCTCGTCCAAACTCTGCACCACCCAGCCCGCCGCCGCCAGCATGGTGTCGATGTTGCTGCGGGCGAGTTGTTCCGGGAGATCGGGCATGCGGGTATTTTGCTTATCCAAGCGGGGAATGAATCTGAAGGCAAGGATTTGCGCAGAGCGCAGGAAGGAAGACGAGGAGACGAGGAGTGGTGGAGACTGGGAGATTTGGAGACGTGTCATCCCAATTTTCACACCAAGTTCGCGGCACCTGATGGCAAGTGATCCGATCCTGATGTGCTTTTTTGCTTTTTTGACATCAAGTTCGCGGCACCTGATGGCAAGTGGTCCGGGAATGATGTCATTTTTTGCTTTTCTCACATCAGGTTCGCGGCACCTGATGGCAAGTGGCCCGATCTTGATGTGCTTTTTTGCTTTTTTTACATCAAGTTCGCGAAAAAGAGTCGGGATTTGGGGAGGGGTTTGGCAATTGATTCGCTCACGCCTCACGCTCGTCTCACCCTGCGGGCTTCGCTCCGCTCAGTCTATCTCGCCCGTCGCCAACGTGCTCGGTTTTAGGAACTTAGCGCGGCCATCTAAAGGAATACTTAGATGGTTGGAACGTGGGCGAATGGGTGCTGAAAATGAATGCCCTTAGCGCGCTGACGTGGCGTGAAGCTGCATCTGTTTAAGGAAGCCTGAAAAATCCACTTGCAATAACTTCCACGTTTGTTATAATTTCCATTGTCCTGATGAAGGACTGTTTACGTCCAACCAACAGCCAAACCAACCAGACCATGAAAACGACAGTCAGTGCCGCGGCACCCGATGATGGTGCCAACCCCGGCGGAGGCGCAGCCTCTGCCAGCCAGCCAACCGACCAACGCACCGCCCGGAGCCCCGGCGCGATGACCCACCCCACCACCCCCGCGAGCGTGCCGACCGGCCGCTACAACCAGGGCCACCGCTACGGCACCATCCGCTACGCGGTGGGAGATCCCCTGCCACCGGTGAACGAGGGGGCCAAGGTGAAGATGGGGCTCTCTGAGAAGACCACGAACCAACTGATCCCCTACATTCAGAACCACATCGAGATGATGACGGGGAACCTGAACTTCGTGACACCGCAGCCACCGGCGGTGGACTTCCTGGCGCAGTTCAACGCCTACCAAGTGGTGGCGCTGGCGGCGATCAACGCGGAGTCCGCCTGGAAGGACGCCGTGGCCCAGCGGGATCAACTGCGGGCGGACATCACGGCAGCGATGAACGTGCGCGGTGCCTACGTGCAGGAGGCCAGCAATGGCAACCGCCAGGTGATCCTGAGCAGCGGCCTGGGGGTGAAGAACACACCCACGCCGGTAACCAGCATCGCCGCGCCGACGAACCTGCGCGTGGACCTGAACGGCGAGGCCGGGATGATGAAGATCCGCTGGAACAGTGTGACGGCGGCGAAGACCTACGTGCTGCAGTGCAGCCCGGACGTGACGCCGCGTGTGTGGGAGCAGTTGGAAAGCACGACGAAAACGCTGGTGACGAAGACGCTGGAGGTGGGGGTGACTTATGCCTTCCGCGTGGCCGCCAACGGCACCCCCGGCCAGAGCAACTGGAGCGCGGAAACCATCCGCGGTGCCGCCTGAGGCGCTGGAGGCGAACCACCCGCTGTGCCCCGAGGAACGGGCGCAGCGGGGTGGGACAGCATCCAACATCCAGCATCCAGAACCGAGGACGAGTAGGATTCCAGACGAGCACACCTTGACCACACCTTGACCACACCTTGACCACACCTTGACCACACCTTGACCACACCTTGACCACACCTTGACCACACCTTGACCACTCCTTGACCAACAACCAACAATATGAAAACACTTTCCCATTCTTTGCGTGGCCGAGGCCGGAGGGCGCTGACGGCTTTCAACCCGGCGCTGCCGGTGGACGATTCCCTGGTGGTGGCCGGGGAGCTGCGGGACCAGTTCAACGGTCTCAAAGATCTCATCGATGCGATCCAGACGATCCATGCCGCCATCGTCGATGGCACCAACACGCTGCCGACGGGCACTCCGGCCCAGGTGGTGCTCGAGGTGACCGACGGCACGCTGCACTTCATTTTTGGCATCCCCACCGGCCCGCAGGGTGAGGCGGGCAGCAACGGCAGCGATGGCGGCCAAGGCCCGCAGGGAATCCAGGGTGAGCCAGGCCTGCCGGGCGCTCCCGGCGAGGTCTCGCTCCAGCAGCTCACCGACGCCATCGCCACCACCAGCAGCAACCAACCAAGTGGCGACGCTGGGAATGACGGTGAGCGATCCGCCGACGCAGGCGGAGGTGCAGCAGATCGCGAACAAGATCGATGAGCTGATCGTGATGCTGAGAAGGTAGGAAAGTACGACAGACACTCCTGTCTGTCGGGTGTGGCGGAAGCGTGGGGAATCGACAGACAGGAGTGTCTGTCGTACCACGGAGTGATCACCGCGCTGCGGAGGTAGGGAGAGCGTGAGACAGGCAGCCTGCCTGTTCTTTTCGATCCACAGGCTAGTTCATCCTTCGCAGTCTTGCTACGGAGAATGGATGGTTTGCGGTGGCTGAAGGGCGCTGCCTGCCCGCAGTGCTTCGCACAGCGATGCAGGCGGGCGCCGTTGACGGTGGTTTGCCAAACCATCCATTCTCCCGAATAACTTGGCTGGTAAAAGATTGGCGGTAAAAAATGGGAACCGTCGTTTTCCGATCTTTTACCTCCCATTTTTTACCAGAGAAAGTTACTCCCTGGTTCACACGCCCACCCGTCGTTCCAGTGCTCCGTTCCGTTCTCCCGAATAACTTCCCCTGCGTACGGGGAAATAAATGGCAGCAGAATGGGGGCAGTAGAATATTGAGATTCAAAGCCATTCTACTGCCATCATTCTACTGCCATCAAAAAAATGGAGACCGAATCATTCACCGCTTCACGCTACGACAGGCTGGTAGGAAGTTACCCCCTGCTCCACACCCCCGCCCAGTGTTCCGATGCTCCGTAGCTTAATGCGAAGGATGAAAGCAGGCTGCTGCGAAGGATGAATCGCAAACCATCGTCAACCATCGTCAACCATCGTCAACCATCGCAAACCATCGCAAACCATCGCCAACAACTGCCAACGCGTATTCCCTCACGATGCTCATTCCTCCCGCAACGACTGCATCCAGCGATCGAGCTGCTGCATGAGTTCGGGCGGGCCGTTCTCGGGAAAGTTGGTGATGAGCCAGTTCACGTCCTCACGGGCACCGGCTTTTTCGCCGAGGCGCTGGCGCATTTGCGCGCGGGTGAGGCGTTCGGCGGCGGACGTGGGGTCGATGGCGAGGACGAGATTTAAATAGGGCAGCGATTCGCGCAGGGAGCGGCTGTCATCAAACACGCTGCTCATCAGATTGCGCAGCATGCGGAGCAGGATGGTCTGCTTGGTGGTGGGATCGAGACTGCCATCGGGGAACTGGCCGCTTTCGGTGAGATCAAGCGCGGCCTGCGCGACGGTGAGGAGTTTGCCACGCTCGAAGACATCGACGAGCTGGAGCTCGCCCTCAGGTCCGTCGCGATAGCCGACCATGAACTTGCCGGGCAGCGGCACGCCAAACACGCCCTGCACGCCGAGGGCGGAGGCGAGTTCGACATAGAGGACACTCAGCGTGATGGGCAGGCCTTCGCGGTCATCGAGAACCTCATTGAGGTAGCTGTTGGAGCGGCTGCCGTAGTCGTGGCGGCTGCCGTGGAAGCCGTTTTCTTCAAAGAGATAACGGTTGAGGCGCTTCACGGCGGGGATGGTGCCTTTTTGGATCTCAGGGTCGTCCTTCAAATCGGCGACCATGGCTTTGAAGCTGTTGAGGTAGGTGGCGATTTCGATCTCCGGATTGTCGTGACGGGCAAGGAGGAGCGCGCAACGCAGGAGATTGATCTCGGGCTCCGGCCTGGCGAGTTCGGCGAGGATTTCCTTCGTCATGGCACGGCGATGGAGTTCGCGTTCGAGTTCGCGAAGTTTGACGACCTCCTCTTCGAGTTTGCGGCGCTGCTCGATGAGCACACGGCGTGCGGCGGCAGGATTTTCGAGGAGACCATCGAGGGTTTTGTCGGTGGTGGCAGATGCGGCGACGAATTCTTCGACTTTGGAGCGCAGCTTGGAAGCGACTTCGGGCTGAAGCGGCGTTTCAGCAAGATCGGTGCCGATGCTGAAGTTGCGGAACTCGGCCTCGGTGGTTCTGAATTTGCACAGCCCGGCAGAACCGCCGCGCAGGCCGGTGTCGTCGCTCTCGATGACTTGTTTGCCGTTCACGAAGCAGACGATGCGCGCGGGCTCGACGCGGACGCGCAGGTCATTCGCCTCGCCGGGTTTGTAGGCGTCGCTGGGGACATCGGCGAGGATGGTCCAGGAATAGACATCGGGACCGTCGAAGCGCGTGAGGCGCAGTTTGCCGCCGGAAGGATAGAAGCCGTAGTGTTTGTCACCGCCATCGGCACAGAAGGTGAGACCGGCGGCACCGGATTCATCATCCAGACGCACGGTGGTGGCGATCTCGAAGGTGTCTTCCGGCACTTTTTGGGTGGAGAGACACAGGGCGCGACCACCAAAACCTGCACCGGGGAATTCAGCTTTGATGACGCCGGCGTGCTGGGTCCACTGCGCGCCGAGATGGGTTTTCCAGAGCTTGGCATTGATCACACCGATGGTGAGCCAGCGTGACATGGGCACGGGGTTGGGTTTTTCGATGAGCGTCTTGAGCAGGTTCACCGGCATGGCGAAGCCGAGGTTGTCAGTCTTCAAGGATTTGAGCGTGAGGATGCCGAGCACGCGGCCCTGCATGTCGAGCAAGGGGCCGCCGCTGTTGCCTTTTTCGATGGGGACGGCGACTTGCAGCATGTCCTGGCCGTCGATGTCACGCGTGGCGGAGAGCACGCCCTGAACGATGCTGAAGCCGAGGCCTTCGGGGGCGCCCATGGCGATGATGGGATCACCCTGGCGGACTTTGGCTGAATCACCCAACGGGAGCGGCTTGAGGCCCTTGGCGTCGATTTTGAGCAACGCGATGTCGAGGTGCGTGTCACTGGCATGAATGGCGGTGACGTCGTGGGTTTTGCCATCGTGCATCTCGATCTGAAGCCGCCGTGCTTCACCGATGACATGCAGGTTCGTGGCAATGAGGCCATCTGCACTCACGATGAAGCCCGAGCCAATGCCATCCGTGCCCTCACGGCCCAGTTGGGTGATTTTGACCAACGACGGGGCGATGGACTCCGCGAGGTCGGCGGTGGTCTTTGCTGCGGGAGCTTTGGATTGGCTGGCAGACTTTGTCGCAGCGCAGAGGTGGCCCACGGAACACATCGAAAACACGGAAAGAAGAAGGATGGAGTGCTTCATGGGATGAAATGAAGATTGCGCGAGAGACGGGCGTTTGGGAAAGTCCACTTTATGAGCATACGCCACGCCGTCTTCCTGTCATTCTTGTCCTTTTCGTCCCTGACGGCCCTCGGGGAGGATTTCCCGAAGATTTATGACACCGAAAAAGGCGCTCCCATGTCCGCCGAGGAGGCTGCGGCGACGATGGAGCTGCCGAAGGGCTTCAAGTGCGTGGTCTTTGCCGCAGAGCCGGATGTGCGGCAGCCGATCGGCATGGCGTGGGATGCGAAGGGCCGCCTGTGGGTGGCGGAGAACTACACCTTTGCCGAGACGCCCATGCGCTGGGACACGAAGCTGCGGGATCGTGTGATCATCCTTGAGGACAAGGACGGCGATGGCAAACATGATGGCCGGAAGGTCTTCTGGGAGGGCGGCAGCTACCTCACGAGCGTGGAGACCGGCTACGGCGGCGTGTGGGTGCTGCACAACGGCACGCTCAGCTTCATCGCGGATAAAAACGGCGACGACGCGCCCGATGGCGAGCCGGAGGTGCTGCTCGATGGCTTCAACGTGAAGACCATCGGCCATAACATCGTCAACGGCCTGCGCTGGGGGCCGGACGGCTGGCTTTACGGTCGCCACGGCATCACCGACACATCGAGCGTCGGCGCACCCGGCACGCCGCAGGACAAGCGCACGAAGCTGAACTGCGCGATGTGGCGCTTTCATCCGACGCGGAAGGTCTTCGAAGTGGTGGCGCATGGCGGCACGAATTCGTGGGGCCATGATTGGAACTCGGAGGGCGAGCTGTTCATGATCAACACCGTCATCGGCCATCTCTGGCACGTCATCCCTGGCGCGTATTACCGCCGCATGTTCGGCACGCATCTCAATCCGCATGTCTATGAGGTCATCGAGCAGACGGCCGACCACTTCCACTGGGACACCGGCGCGGAAAGCTGGAGCGACATCCGCAAGCTCGGCGTCACCGGCAAGACCCACTCGCTCGGCGGCGGCCACGCCCACGTCGGCATGCTCATTTATCAAGGCGGCACCTGGCCGAAGGAATACCACGGTGCCGTCCTCACCTGCAACCTGCACGGCAACCGCATCAACGTGGACAAGCTGGAGCGCCAGGGCTGCGGCTACGTCGGCAAGCACGCGCCCGACTTCATGCAGTCCAAGGACAAATGGTTCCGCGGCATCGATCTCCTCACCGGCCCCGACGGCAACGTCTTCGTCTCCGACTGGAGCGACAGCGGCGAATGCCACGACAACGACGGCGTCCACCGCAGCAGCGGGCGGATTTATAAGATCGTGTATGGGGAGCCGAAGAAGGCGGAGCCGATCAACGTGGCGGCGATGAAGGATGAGGAGTTGGTAAAGCTGATTAACTCATCCAATAATTGGTGGAGCCGCTTTGCCACTGCCGCGCTTCATGAAAAGTTCATGAAGATTACCAATGAGAAAGATGGTGAAGCCAAAACCTTCTTCGACTTCGCAGGTGCCCTACTGCAATTAAACTCAGAGAAGGCGGAAAAATCGGAAGCCATTTCTACTGCGTTGCTCGGCTTGCGCATGAGCCAAGGAATTCCTGCTTCGAATGATTTGGATTCGTTTTTGCCAATCGAGCAAATTCAAAAAGATGAAGGACTCCGAGCCTTGTGGCTGACCTCGCTCAGCAAGCACACTGACGGTGAGGAAGGCGAAGTTTATGAAGAACTTCGTCACAAGACACTGAATCTCTACCAAGAGGCAGCAAATACTGATAAATCCGGCCTCGTCCGCCTTCACCTCGCCTCCGCGCTCCAGCGTCTCCCGCTCGACGCCCGCTGGCCTATCGCGACGGCGTTGGCGAAGCATGAGGAGGACGCGAATGACCGCCAGCAGCCGCTCATGATCTGGTATGGCATCGAGCCGGCGGTGGCGGCGGAGCCGATGAAGGGCGTGGAGCTCATCCGCGAGGCGAAAATCCCCACCGTGCGCCGCCTCGTCGCCCGCCGCATCGCCGAGATGATCGAGGACAAGCCCGAGGCGGTGGATGCGCTCGTGGCGTTAATGGCGAAGCAATCTGATCTGCGCGACGATGTGCTTGCGGGTATGGCGGCAGGCTTGGATGGGTTTAGCAGCGCGAAGAAGCCGAAGGGCTGGGATGAGTTTCTTCGCACTGTAGTTCCGCCTTCAGGCGGTTCTGAGCCGGCTAAAGCCGGGACTACAATACAAAACCTGTCCGTCGTCTTCGGCAGCGGACGCGCGGCAGATGAACTCATTGCCATCGTCAAAAATGCGGATGGAGATGCCAACGCTCGTCTCAATGCCTTCAAGAGTCTCACGCGCAGCGCGAAGCCAGAGTTGCTCGCGGTCATTCGCGCACAGGTGAATGACAAGGTGCTCGCCACGGCGGCACGCGGTGCTTTGGCAGCTTACGATGACCCGAGCATCCCGAAACAGCTCCTCGGCTCGTGGCCGGTGCGCAGCGAGGAACAGCAGGCCGCCACCGTGGCCACGCTGACCTCGCGTGCGAGCTATGCGAAAGAGCTGCTCGAAGCGGTGAAAGCCAAGAAGGTGCCTGCGGCGGCGATCACGCCCTTCCAAGCACGGCAGATTCGCAATCTGGGTGATGAATCGGTCACCAAGCTGCTGACGGAAGCCTGGGGCGAGATTCGTGAGACGCCGGAGGCGAAGAAAGCCGAGTTTGCGAAATGGGAAGGCGTGTTGAAGCCAGAAGCGCTCACGAAGGCAGACAAATCGAAGGGCCGCATGATCTTCATGGCGGCGTGCAGCGCTTGTCACAAGATGTATGGCCAGGGCGGAGCCATCGCGCCGGAATTGACGGGAAGTGATCGCCGGAACCTGAAGTATCTGCTGGAGAACATCCTGGATCCGAATGCCGTCGTCCCCGCCGATTTCCGCGTGAGCGTCTTCCAGCTCAAGGATGGCCGCACGATCACCGGTGTGATTCCCGAGCAGACGGAACGCACGCTGACGGTGCAGACTCCTGTGGAACGGCTCACGATTGAGCGGACGCAAATCGTGAAACAGGAGCAACTAACGCAGAGCCTGATGCCGGAAGGCCTGTTGGCAGCTCTCGGGGAGGAGAACGTGATGAACCTGATCGCCTACCTCATGGGCGAGGGGCAGGTGGAGATGCCCAAATGACGAATGAATTGCGATAGCGCGAGCATTCGTCATTGATGCGCTTCGCTTCCCTTCGGGCTGCCTTTGGCAGTCTGTCTCGTTTCACTCGGCTCTACATTTCCCACATGGCCTCACTCTTCGACTGGATCGCCGCCGCACGCCCGAAAACGCTCGGGGCGGCCATCGCGCCCGTCGCCGTCGGTTGTGCGCTGGCTGAGAAGATTGGCGGAAAGCTGGATTGGTGGCTGGCGGCTTGCACGCTGGGGAGTTGCGGGGCACTGCAGATCGCGACGAACTTTTTCAATGACGCGCTGGATTCGATCAAAGGAGCCGACACGCAGGCGCGAATCGGCCCGAGACGCATCACGGCGGCGGGACGTGCGGATGCAGGCACGGTGAAAATCGCGGCGTGGCTGATGCTGATGGTGGCGACGCTGCTGGCCGTGCCGCTGTTTGAAGCACGCGGCTGGCCGATTCTGATCATCGGCATTCCATCGTTGTATTTTTGCTTTGGTTACACGGGCGGACCGGTACCGCTGGCGTATCGCGGGCTGGGAGAGCTGTTTGTGATCCTGTTTTTCGGCTTCGTGGCGGTGACGGGCACGGCCTTCGTGCAGACGGGCGAATGGTATGAAGCAGCCGTGGTCGCAGGCTTTCAAATTGGCTGCCTGAGCACCGTCTTGATCGCCATCAACAACCTACGCGATGTGAATGAGGACCGGCAGACGAACAAAAAAACGCTGGCGGTGCGGCTGGGTGTGGGATTTGCGAGGGCGGAGATCGTGCTGCTGATCGTCGCGGCGCATACGGCGGGGATTTTCTGGTTCACACAGGGCTGGGAGCGTGCCTTCACGCTGCCGCTGGCGACACTGCCGATTGGTTTGTATGTGGCCTGGCGTGCGATCGCAGAACCGCCAAACCCGGGCCACAACCGGCTGCTGGCGCTGAGCGGCATGCAATTGCTCGCGTTTGCAGCGCTGCTCTGCTGGGGCATCGTGAAAGCAAAGGATGTGATGCCGTAAGCGGCATCTTTCTCCTAATCTTACTCCTCCACCTACTCCCTGAAGCGCAGGCGGTGGGACATTTGGAAGGGAGTAAGAGGAGGAGTAGGAGGAAGAGGTGGATTGCAGCATGTAGTGAGTCGTTGAACGAGTTGCGAGATGATGGGAGTATCGAAGATGGAATCGCCAATTTACGTTCACGAATACCTGCTGCGCAGCGGCGTGGCACTGAATGCGGCATCGCAGCGGCGGGTGTTTGCGGGGGCATTGATCCGGGTGAATGACGGATTCGGCTGCGTGCATCCGTGGCCGGAGTTTGGTGACGTGCCGGTGGAGGAGCAGCTTCGACTGCTGGCGGAAGGTGTGACAACACCGGTGACAGCGATGGCGCTGCGCTGCGCGGAGATCGACGGAGCGGCGCGACGTGCGCGTGTGAGCTTGTTTGAAGGATTGGAAATTCCGCGCAGCCATTACTCCTGGAGTTTTGCCACGGACACGGAGCCGCAGATGGAGCGCGTGATGGCGGAAGGCTGGCCGGCGATCAAGGCGAAGGGCTTTGCCAATTATGGCGAGACGATTCGCTTCCTGGAAGGCTGTGCGAAGCGGTTAGAGGCGCAGGGTGTTCGACTGCGAGTGGATTTCAACGGCGTGCTGGATCGGCTGACCTTCGAGAAGTTCATCGAGTTCATGCCGCTGCGAGTGTATCGCGCCTTGGATTTCGTGGAGGATCCGTTTCCGTATGATGCGGAGACCTGGGAGGCCGTGCGACAACGCTGGGGTGTGAAACTGGCGCTCGACAAGGGCTGGAAGAACGGAACGCATGGCTTTGATGCGGTGGTGGTGAAGCCGGCGCGGCGTGACTGGCGTGTGGTGGCGCAAGCGCATCCCGAAAGGCCGCTGGTGCTGACTTCGGCCATGGATCATGCGCTGGGGCAGATGTTTGCGGCCTACGAGGCGGCGGTGGCGCTGTCCGAGGGCCAGGCGGTGGATTTTTGCGGGCTCTGCACGGAGCATTTGTTCGAGAAGGACGAGTTCTTTGAGCGGGTGCGTTCAAACGGTGGCTTTTTGGAGGCGGACCGCAGTGGCGGCGGCTTGGGATTTGGCGAAGTCCTGGAGGGCCTGCCATGGAGACGTCTTTGATTCTCAAACCGGAGTTTTGGAGTGATGGAGGCGTGTGGGTCGCTCAACCAGAGGACTGCGAGGAGGGCAGCACGCTGGCAGACTTCGCATCTCACCAGTTGCAGGCAAAAGACTGGTGCTTCTTCCAAACAAGCGGCTCGGAGGGCATACGCAAGTGGGTGGGACTGACGAAGGAGTCAATGCTCATCTCTGCCCGGGCGGTAAGTGCGCATTTTGACATCACGGAGCGTGATCACTGGTTGCTGGCACTGCCCATTCATCATGTGGGCGGCTTTGGCGTGCTGGCACGCTCGTTTGTGAGCGGGAGCCGGGTGACGAAGCTGGAGGGGAAATGGGATGCGGCTGAGTTTGCACGGCGATGCAAGGAGGTGGAAGCGACTTTGGCTTCACTGGTGCCAACGCAGGTGTTTGATCTGGTGGCGGCGAAGTTGAGCGCGCCGGAGTCGATACGCGTGGTGATGGTTGGTGGCGGGGCAATGAGCCGTGACGTGGAACTGGCGGCGTTGAAACTCGGCTGGCCGGTACGCCGGACGTATGGGATGACGGAAACTGCCTCACAGGTGGCGTCGCAGACGACGGAAGACGGCGAAATGGAGGTGCTGCCGATTTGGGAATTGAGCACGGATGATGCAGGCGTGCTTACGGTGCGCGGCGAGGCGCTGGCGAAGGGCTATGCGGTGCTGGAGGCTGAACAATGGTGCTGGGAGCCAATTTCAGCGGAAACCGGCCTGCGCACGCGGGATCGCGTGCATTTGTGGCAGGACGACGCGCGGCAATTTTTGCGCTTTGTGGACCGTGAGACGAACACGGTGAAGATTTTGGGCGAGTTGGTGGCCCTGGGGCCGATTCAGGAGCGGGTCGAGGTGCTGCGGCTCGAAATGGGGCTGCACGCGGACGATGCAGCGGTCTGTGACGTGCCAGATGCGCGCAAGGAGGCACGGCTGGTGCTTGTGGTGAGCGGCATGAGCGGAAGCGACGCCGGACGGCTGCAAAAAGGCCTCAACGAGACGTTGAGGCCGTTTGAGCGTGTGGAGGATGTGCGCCGGGTGGATTTGATTCCCCGCAGTGATCTGGGCAAACCGCTGCTGGAGGAACTGCGGCGTCAGCTTTGAGCTTATTTCGCCTTCGGGGCGGAACCATCCAGCGGTGTGATGACGGGGCGGTCCTTCATCTCGGGAGAAATGAGGTAGCCCTTCGGATTGGCGGGGTCTGGAACGAAGGAGATGAGAAACAGCTCTTCAATCTTGTCGGTGAGCGTCTCCTGCGAGGTGCGCACGGTGGCGTGGACGTAGCCCTTGTCCTTTTCTTCAACGAGACCGAGAACGACGACTTTGAGCGTCTCCTGTTTCCGCTTCGTGGCTTCGGGCGTGAGCTTGAGCTTTTTATGCCAGGCTTCGCGGTCCACCTGGTAAAACTCCTGCGGCGTCATCTTCTCCAGCTCACCCACGCCTTTGACATTGTAGCCGGCGAGCATCGTCTCCTCATCGGTCATGGTGGGGGCCGATTTGATGATCTGCACGGTCTCGCGCTGCCGACGCTCCAGCGAAGTGGGCACGAGCATCTGGGACGCGATCTTCCAGTCCTGCTGCACGACGGCAGTGAGATATTTTTTCACCAAGGCAGCACAGGGGTGGTCGAGCGACAACTGCTCCGCTTGGACGGAAAAAGTGGTGAGGCACAGGAAAGAGACGGCGAAGAAGCAGCGAAGAAAGAAACGCACTTGCATAATAAATTTGGAGTCGGAGGGCGGCAGGGTTTGTAACCGCTGGCAGAATGCGCGTCAAATAAAGAAACCCACCACAGGAATGACACGCATTAGCCAGCCAAGCCCAGGAGAGGCCTCATGTTTTTTCTTTCCTTTGTGAACAAACCGGTCGTATTCTACGACAAAGCAATCCGCTTGATCTTATGAAACACATCCTCATCTCCATTCTCACCGCCGTCACATTGTCCTCCTGTGAAAACATGGGCCCATCCACTCAAAAGGGCGCCGTCATCGGCGGTCTCGGTGGCGCAGCCGTCGGCGGCATCATTGGCAGCCAAAGCGGCCGCGGACTCGAAGGTGCCCTGATCGGCGGTGCCGTCGGTGCGGCCGGTGGCGCGGCCATCGGCAATTCCAAAGATCGCCAGCGTCGTTACTATTGATCCCACCACTCTCATCAACCCATCAATCCATCAGACATTATGAAAAAGACCATCCTCACACTCCTCTCCGCCGTGTCCTTGGTTTCCTGCGCCACTGGACCTAACGCACAGACCGGCTCTGTGATCGGCGCGCTCGGCGGTGCCGCAGTCGGCGGCATCATTGGCAATCAAAGTGGGCGCGGCCTCGAAGGGGCGGCGATCGGTGCCGGCCTCGGTGCTCTCGGCGGCAACGCCATTGGCAACTCCAAGGACCAGCGTAACGCCCAGGGACAGCAGGGATATTATGACCGCAACGGTCGCTGGCATCCCCAGCAGCAGCAGGGCTACTACGACAAGTACGGCAACTACCGCTACTACTAGGCCGCAAACATCCTTCTGAAAGCCTGTTCAACGAAGTCTTCGTTGGACAGGCTTTTTGTTTTGCAGGTAATTTTCCCACATGATCCCCAGCCTGACTGACACGCGACGCTTCTTCCGAGAAAACGACTGGCGCACCATCCTTGCGCGCATGAATGCGCGGGACACGCACCCGTTGATCCAGTTCATGAAGTACGGCATCTGCGGCGTCGGTTCTCTGATCGTAGGACAGAGCATCTGGCTGTCGCTGTCCGTGTGGGTGTGGCCGGCATTGGACCCGGACCTGCCCAAGGAAGTGCGCGCGCTTCACAGCACCTACAACAACCTGATCTCCTTCTTTTTTGGAAACATTTTTGCCTATGTCACGAATTCACTGTGGGTCTTCACACCAGGGCGGCATCACCGGGTGTTGGAGTTTTTCTACTTCACACTCGTCAGCACTCTGGGGTTTGTGATCGGCCTGGCTGTCGGCCCCATGCTCATCCAGATGTATGGCATTCACACTCTGCTGGCACAGCTCCTGATGATCACTTCCTCGGTGATGGTGAACTATGTCTGCCGGAAATTCTTCGTTTTCAAAGGCTGAGGCCGCATGCTGCACGTCGTTCTGTTTCAGCCCGAGATCCCGCACAACACCGGGGCCATCGGCCGCCTGTGCCTTGCCACGGGAGCGCGGTTGCATTTGATCAAACCGCTGGGCTTCAGCCTGGATGACCGGCAGTTGAAGCGGGCGGGGCTCGATTACTGGCAGGAAGTGGACGTTCGTGTGTGGGACACTTGGGACGATCTGCGCTCGGATGCACCTGAGGATGCCGCCTTCTATTTCATCGAATGCCAGGGTGAAAAAAAACACTGGGATGCCGATCTCACCTCACGCGAGGTCTATCTCGTCTTCGGTCCTGAAACGCGCGGCATTCCACCTTCGGTGATCGAAAAAGAGCACTGCCTGCGCATTCCGATGCGGGGAACTCGCAGCCTGAACCTGGCGACAGCGGCCGGAATCGTGATGTATGAGGCGCTGAGACAACGCAGGCAGACGGGCATCACACCTTGACGCCGCGTGGCATCTGCGGAGCATGCGCGCACCCATTTCATGAGCCAGGAAGCCGCCCCACTCGCCGCACACGATGTGCACCGCACCTATCACCTCGCTGGTCATGACCTGCCGGTGCTGCGTGGCGTGAATGTGGAAGTTGCCGCAGGCGAGAAGGTCTTCCTCTGCGGCCAGTCCGGTGCTGGAAAAACAACCCTGCTCTACGTCCTCGGCGGCCTGGAGCAGCCCACCTCCGGCGATGTGCTCGTGCATGGCCGTTCGCTTTATCAAGCCGCCGCCGCCGAACGTGCCCGCACACGCAACAAGGTCATGGGCTTCGTTTTTCAGCATTACTTTCTGCTGCCGGAGCTCACGGCTCTCGAAAATGTCGTTCTGCCCTCCATGATTGGCGGCAAAAAAGCCGAGGCGCGTGCCCGCGAGTTGCTGGACAAGGTAGGCCTCAGCGAACGCCTGCAGCATCTTCCCACCGAGCTTTCCGGCGGCGAGCAGCAGCGTGTGGCCATCGCCCGGGCGCTCATCAACAACCCCGGCATCATCTACGCCGACGAACCCACGGGTAACCTCGACGCCACCACCGGCTCCGGCGTCATCGACATGCTCATGCAGGTCGTCGATGAGGCGAAAAAAACCCTCATTGTCGTCACACACGATCAAACACTGGCGAAACGCGGTGACCGTCGTCTCATTCTCAAAGAAGGCCGGCTGGAGGAAGGATGACGCGCTGGCCATTCCGCCGAAAAGCTGTTAAACTCCCGCCTCGCGCATGTCTTCGGAACCCTCCCACACCTCCGCTGAAACGGACAACAATCCCCCGCCCTCCCAATGGCGGCAGCAGCCCAAACGGGGCTGTTTCAGCTCGTTCGCCCGCTTGCTGCTGCTGCTGATCATCCTCACAGGCCTGCTGCTGCCTTTCACGCCCTTTGCCAGCAAGATCAAAAAGGGCATCCAGGACATCGTCGAATCCGCCCGTAGTACCAAGGAACGCATCATCACCCGCGACGTGACTCGTGATGTGATCAAAGAAGTGCCTGTCGTCAAAGAAGTGACCAAAGAAGTCATCAAGGAGGTCCACCCTCCCCTGCCCGACAAATACATCTCGCGCAAAGACATCGACGTCGCCACGCTCTTCAACGGCATCACCGTCAAAACCAACCTGCTCACCGAGCAGGGCAGCTTTGCCAGCCTCGAGCGCCTCGACCCCGAGTCCTACAAGGCCGAGTTCCAGCTCAGCATCCGCGTGCCGAAGGCGAACCAGACGATGGTCGAACTCAGCCGCATCAACAAGCACCTCCCCGCCATCCTGCCCGGACTCGATGCCATGCTGCCTGCGGCGAAAGTCTCCGGCTTCTACCACAAGCTCTACGAAAACAAAACCAGCCGTGTGCAGAACGACCTCACGCGCCTCAACAAAATCCTCGACCGCCACAACTACTACGACACCGAGACCATCCTCGAATTGACCCACCCCACCACGCAGCGCCGCACTTTGCTCATCCAGTCCGAGATGGACGTCGTCGCCGACGGCTCTGATGGCGACCGCATGCCGACGCTCTCCGAATACATCTACCTCTCCGACTACTACCAGCCCTTCACCAGCTACGCCTGGGCCAAGACCACCAAGAACCCCAATCCTCTCCTCGCCAAGTGGGAGGAACGCTTGAAAAAAGCACAGGATGAATTCGCCCTCAAAGGTCTCTCCTCCGCGCGCAACCGCGAACTCAGCGCCATCATCAGCACACTCAAAGTCGAAATCAGCGAGATGAAGGCCCGCAGCAGTCTCATCGCCGAAAAAGATCCCTTCGTCGTCATTTCCCTGCTCTTCCGCGGCTACGGCGATCAAAACAAATTCACACCGCAGATCGGCGACTACGCCGCCGTCATTCACGAAGGCCGGATTTACCCCGCCATCTGCGGCGACTACGGTCCCAGCTTCAAAATGGGCGAGGCCTCGCTCCTCATGGCCAAAACCGTCAATCCCAAGGCCACGCCATACATCCGGCCAGAGAGTGATCTCAAGGTCACCTACCTGATCTTCCCCGGCACCGCCGAAAAAGAACGCTCCGCCCCCGATCTCGCGAAGTGGCGGGAGAAATGCCAGACCTTGCTCGGCGAAGTCGGCGGCATCGGCTCCGGCTACGTGCTGCACACCTGGGAAGACCCGTTCAAGAAGCCTGAACCGCCTGCGACGGCTCCGGCAGATGGAACTAGCCCGACCAGCACGCCAACAACCGCTCCCGCAGTTACACCCGGCACAACTGTTCCCGCCACACCAATCACACCTTCTGCAACACCGGATCCAACTGTTCCCGCGACATCAAAATCGGGCGAAGCCAAGGCAACTACCAAAGCTGCTCCCACCAAATCAAGTGGCACCAAGTCGAAGGAGACAAAGAAAAAGTAAGCTCAAAGAAGCTTCCGCCTCACTACTTCCAGCCTGCCGCCCACTGCTTGGCAAAATACGTCAGGATCATGTCCGCGCCCGCACGGCGGATTCCGATGAGCGATTCGTTCACGATCTTCGTTTCGTCGATCCAACCACCTGCTGCACCGGCTTTGATCATCAGATACTCGCCGCTCACCTGATAAGCCGCGATCGGCAGCATGGTGGCGGCGCGGAGTTTCGCGATGATGTCGAGATACGGACCCGCCGGCTTCACCATGAGGATGTCCGCGCCTTCCGCCTCGTCGAGAGCGGCCTCGCGCAGTGCTTCACGCACATTGGCGGGGTCCATTTGATATGTTTTCTTGTCCCCAGCCTTCGGTGCGGAATCCAACGCTCCGCGAAACGGCCCGTAGTAGGCGCTGGCATACTTCGCTGTGTAGCTCATGATCGAGACGGCTTGGAAACCGGCGGCATCAAGCGCGGAGCGGATCGCGGCCACGCGCCCATCCATCATGTCACTTGGAGCCACGATGTCTGCCCCTGCCCGCGCATGGCAAAGCGCCTGCTGGCACAGCACGGCCACGGTTTCGTCATTCAGGATGCGTCCGTCATCCGTCACGAGGCCGTCATGACCGTCGCTGTTGTAAGGATCAAGCGCCACATCGGTGATCACCGTCAGGGTGGGATGCGCCGCGTTCAAAGCACGAATTGCACGCGGCACCAGCCCGTCATCCGCATGGCACGCCTCCGCGCCCCGTGTTTTGAGTTCGTCAGGAATGCGCGGGAACAATACCACCGCAGGCACACCGAGCGCATGCGCCTCGCCCGCCTCTTTCACCAATCCCTCAATGCTCCAGCGCGTGCAGCCCGGCATCGAAGCGATGGGCGTGTTCTCCTTCCCCTCCTGAAGGAACAACGGATAGATCAAATGCCCCGGCGTCAGCTCCGTCTCGCGCACAAGATCACGGATGGATGCAGACTGGCGGTTTCGGCGAGGGCGGATGGACAGGTTCATCGGCGGAGAATATAGGCGGAGAGCCTGACGAAGGGCAAACGGCGAATCATGCGGTCGAAACGGGCCTCGTCGTCATCGCTGATCGCCACCCACGCTGGTTTCCATCGTGGTGGCAGAGGGGAGATTTGAACTCCCGACCAAAGGCTTATGAGTCCTCTGCTCTACCCCTGAGCTACTCTGCCGTTGCGATGGCTCCTGAGGTAGGGTTCGAACCTACGACCTAGTGGTTAACAGCCACCCGCTCTACCGCTGAGCTACTCAGGAATCACGTTCCCGTTCCGAAGAAAGGGGCGCAATCTGTAAACCCTCCCTTCCATCACGCAAGCATTTTGTCGGCCTGCGCCGGAAGTCATTCACCCCACTGCGTTTGCCTGCAAAAGCGCCGTCAGCAGTCCCCTGCCCCGGTAGAATTCGACCTCCGCCTCGCTTGTGGCCTGCAAATCGGCGCGGATGGCCGCCGCATCGCGTTCTGACGCGACGTGTTGGCGAATCAGCGCGGTCTTGCGGGCCTGCAAATCGAGGAAGGCGGCGTCCACCACCGGCGTTTGTGGCCACTTGCCTTCGACCTGGCCGGCCTTGAGCACTTGCTTGAACGGCGTGCCGATCTTCTGAGCCTGTGCCTTCGCTTCGTTGATCCCCGCATACCAGTCGGGATGCACGAGGCGGTAATAGTCGCGCATCGCCTGCTTGTTGTAGTGAATCACCAGCTTACGGCCTTCCACATCAAGGAAGGTGGTGCCACGGAAGGAATCGGCGTCGATGGTATCCACAAACAGCAGTTCCTCGCGATCCACGGCAAATTCCCACTTCAGATCCCACAGCAGCAGCCCCGCGCTCTCCAGCAGCTCGCGCACGGCCCAGCCGCCGAGGATGGCCAGTTTGACCGTGTGCAGGAAATCCTCGCTGCTCAGGCCGGACATCATGAGCGCCTCCTGCTTGCTCACGGCACGGTCTTCCGGCTCGTACTTGCTCGTCAGGTCGTAAATCGGCCGCTCCAGCATCTCCCACACGCCCATCGGCTTCGAGAGGCCGAGTTCCTGCTCGTAGCCGCGCTTCGCAGAGTCGCTGAGGCTCTGATACTTTTTCAAAATGGACGAGCCGCTCGTCACGCCGAAGCGCACGATGTATTCCAGCGGCACCACATACGTCGCGCTCTGGTGAAACTGCGCGTAATCAAACACATGCGTGCCCAGCAGATTGCGCTGCGGCGGATGCATCACGGGGAAGCGGCGCACGACGTTGTAACAGCTCGGATTCACCGGCATGCCCTCGCACACGATCTCGCCCGTCTTCCCATCCACCATGCCGAGATGATGTGTGTGCGCGCCGCGCTCCAGCATCGTCTCCATCGGGCCACTGAGCAGTTCCTTGCGCCACGATTCGTCCATGGGGGCCTTTTCAATCGCCGCCTTCACCCGCTGCCACGTCTCCGGCTTGCCGAGACGCGAATACATCGCGTGGCGGAAGATGGCGCGGTTCAGATCATTGCCCTCGATGTTGAAGATCGAGCCCACATCGAACACGGAGCCCGCAGGCGTTGTTTCGCAGACCACGAAGCCCGGATGATCTGGCACGGCGTAAAGATTCTGCACGGAGCCGCGATAGACAGGCTCGCCGAGTTTTGAGAGATCAAGGTGCGTGGGCGCTGGGGCAGGGTGGGACATGGTTGGCCTGAAAAACAACGGATTCCGCCCCCGTGCAACTGCGAACGTGACACAGGCTGCCAGCCTGTTCAGCCCGCTCAGCCCAAACCACAGGCAGGCTGCCTGTGTCACCTTCCTTGACTCCCTCTCGCATGTGCGGAAACTCCGCCCTCCATGTCCGAAGCCGCCGCCTCACCTCCCGCCTCCCTCGATTTCATCCGTGAAATGATCGCTGCCGACCTCGTAGCCGGTCGCAACGGCGGCCAGGTCGTCACCCGTTTCCCGCCAGAGCCGAACGGCTACCTCCACATCGGCCACGCCAAGAGCATCTGCCTCAATTTCGGCCTCGCGCAGGAGCACGCGCCCAATTCGCGCTGCCACCTGCGCTTTGACGACACCAATCCCACCAAGGAAGAAGTCGAGTACGTCGATAGCATCATGGCCGACGTGAAATGGCTCGGCTTCGACTGGGGCACGCACCTTTTCTACGCCAGCGACTACTTCGAGCAGCTCTATCAATTCGCCGAGCAGCTCATCACCAAGGGCCTCGCCTATGTGGACGACCAGACGCAAGAGGAGATGCGTCTCAATCGCGGCACGCTGACCACGCCCGGCACGCGCAGCGTTTACGCCGAGCGCAGCGTCGAGGAGAATCTCGATCTCTTCCGCCGCATGCGGGCAGGAGAGTTCAAAGAAGGTGAAAAGGTGCTGCGCGCGAAGATCGACATGGCATCGGTGAACATGCACATGCGCGATCCGGCCCTCTACCGCATCCTGCACGCGCATCATCACCGCACCGGCGACGCATGGTGCATCTACCCCATGTATGACTACGCGCATCCGCTCAGCGATGCGCTGGAGTCCATCACGCACAGCCTTTGCACGCTCGAGTTCGAGATTCACCGCCCGCTGTACGAGTGGCTCATCAACAACGTCGATGGCCTGCCCGGCCAGCCGTATCAGCGCGAGTTTGCCCGCCTGAACCTCACCTACACCGTGATGAGCAAGCGCAAGCTGCTCCGCCTCGTCAAAGAAGACCTCGTCAACGGTTGGGATGACCCGCGCATGCCCACCATCAGCGGCCTGCGCCGTCGCGGCATCACCGCCGCCGCCATTCGCAGCTTCTGCAAAACCATCGGCCTCACCAAGTTCAACTCCCTCACCGAGATCGCCCTGCTGGAGCATGCCATCCGCGAAGATTTGAACAAAATTTCCCACCGCGCCTACGGCGTGCTGCGCCCCATCAAAGTCGTCCTCACCAATTATCCCGAGGATCAGGTCGAGCATTTTGAAGCCGCCAACCATCCCGAAGACCCCGCCGCCGGCACACGCCAAGTGCCGCTCTGCCGCGAGCTTTACATCGAGTCCGACGACTTCATGGAATTCCCCTCCGAGGGCTTCCATCGCCTTAAGCCCGGCGGTGAGGTGCGCCTCAAGTTCGCCTTCTGCATCATCTGCCAGGAAGTCATCAAGGATGATGCCGGAAACGTCATCGAACTCCGCTGCACCTACGACGACGCCACGCGCCACGGCAAAAAGCCTGAAGGCCGCACCAAGCCCAAAGGCATCATCCACTGGGTCAGCGCCCGTCATGCCATCGACGCCCCCGTGCGCTTGTATGACCGCCTCTTCACCGTCGAAACCCCGGACGCCGATGCCGGCGAAGACGGCGACTTCACCCAGTTCCTCAACGCCGCCTCCCTCGAAGTAATCGAGACCGCCAAACTCGAACCGAGCCTCAAAGACGCCGCCCCCGGCACCCACTGGCAGTTCGAACGCGTCGCTTATTTTTACGCCGACCCGATTGATTCGAAGCCCGGTGCGCCCGTGTTTAACCGCACGGTGACGCTGAAGGATGGTTGGGTGAAAAAGTAATCCTGTTGCGCCGTAACAGGAGCGATTACCATCTCACCGCCATGAAGATTCAGGAAGTGATCGCCACCATCAATCAGATGCAGGCGGATGGCATCATCGAGCGCTATGCCATCGGTGGTGCAGTGGGTGCGACGTTTTATCTGGAGCCTGTGGCGACGCTGGATGTGGACATCTTTGTCAGCTTTCGCCCTCAGCCCGGCTCTTTTCTCATCAGTCCGCAACCCATCTTCGATTATCTCCGTGCGCGCGGCTGCTTCATGGAAGGTGAGTATGTCATGATCGCAGGCTGGCCCGTACAGTTTCTGCCTCCCGGCACTTCCTTGGTCGAAGAAGCCTTGCTGGAGGCTGTCACCAAAGATGTGGAAGGCATTCCGGCCTTGGTTTTCACCGCCGAGCATCTAGCCGCCATCACACTTCAGGTTGGGCGTGCCAAAGACAAAGCCCGCCTGCTTCAGTTTGTCGAGAACGGCTCTCTCGATGCCGCTCGCTTCCAGAGAATACTGGCTCGTCACAAGCTCGTTGACGCATGGCAGAAGTTTGAGCGACTATTCCTCAACGACACCCCATGAGCTTCGATCTCACCAAGATTCTCGACAGCAAGCGCGCCTTCCGGCGTGATCTGGCCGCACGCTCCATCGGTGAAAAGCTCCGCATGCTTGATGCCATGCGTGAACGGGAACTCAGCCTGCGCGGCCCCCGTCTTTCTTCGAGCGCGGTGGTTCAAGAAGAAGCTACGGCTTTCCATGTCACAAGTCGATAAGATCGGATCGCTCTCATGGGATTCTAACTCCGCAGGTTGGCCCGATGGCACGTCAGCCAGTGCATGAAGGCGTGAACTTTGTGAGACAACGCGAGAAGCGTGTGCAGACTGCCCCATATTCCCCCACAAACTTCCCATGAAACTGATTCGCGATCTTCTGGTGCTTGCCTCCGGCATCATCTCGGCCATGTATTTGCTGAACATCGGCTTTGGGGTGGCGGAGTTCATTCCTGACAACATCCCGATCTTTGGCAATCTGGATGAAGCGGCGGCCACGGGTCTGCTGATCAACTGCCTGGCCTACTTCGGCCTCAATGTCGGCCATCTCTTCCGCCGCAAGGGCGAGGACGCCAAGCCGCCGGTGAAGACGCATGACATTGATGTCAGCAAGTGAAGCAAGCATGGGGCGGAGGGCTAAGAGCGAAGGGTAGAATTGAAGGCCAAGGGCCTTCCGGCTTGCAGCCCCAGGGTGCCGAGCCTTAGCAAGTGCGTTTCTTCTGTTCATGAACCTCAACGAGGTTCCGGCACTCGAATGGTCTTGTGACAACGCCGAGCCTGACGGGACCACGTTGTGGTCCGATGATCTGGAAGGGAATTCGTCTCGATGTTCCCAAGGGAGCCTCGCCAAGGCTCGGCACCCTTGGGCTGTATGGCGCAAACCCTTTGGGTTTGAAACCCGGTGGTTCTCCATCTTCGACGAAATTGACTGCTTTGACCGCGCTACTTCATTTCTCCCAACACCACCTCCGGCGGGCCTGGAGCCTGCGCGCGCATGTCTTCGCCGCAGCCATTCACCAAAGTCCACTTCAAGCCGATGCAGTAGCGTGACTCCCACGCACCACGAAGCGCCAGCGTGTCGGCGGCACCGTGGCGCAGGTAGGGGAAGTGGCGTTTGTGGCTGAGGGCAAGGCGGAGGGGCGCGAGATCGTCGGTGAAGCTGACGAGGTGCAGCGGACGCACGGGGCCTTTGGCGGCCTCGGCTTCATAGGTGAGGATGACGGACATCGCAGCGGCAGCGGCACCGATGTCCATGTCCCAGACGATCAGCGGCGGCGCATCCGCCGGCTGGCGCAGGAGCTGGATGAGCTGTGATTCACGCGCTGGATCGATTTGAACCGTCGTGGAGATCGTGCGGCCGGAACTGATGTGGCGGATGGCGGGTGGATCGCCATGCAGCTCGTAGTCGCCCGCGTGCCTCGGCTTGGAGGCGTTGCGTTTCGGATGGCTGACGGGGTGATCGATGTCCTCGATGGACAGAATCTCGCGCTTCTCGCGGTAGAGCGGCAGGAAGCGATCTTCCAGGATGCTCTGGCGGATCTCGCGCATGAGCTGGTGGTAGAAGTGGATGTTGTGCTGGCCGACGAGCTGCCAGCCGAGCGGCTCCTGTGTCTTGGTAAGGTGATGCAGATACGCGCGCGAGTGCCTGGCGCACACGGGACAGGTGCAGGCGGGATCAAGGCGATCCTCGCTGAATTTGTACACGGAGCGCCGCAGCTCGACCATGCCGCGAGAGGTGAAGCAGGAGCCGCGCTTCGCCACCTGTGTGGGGATGATGCAGTCAAACATGTCCACGCCGCGATGCACCGCCTCCAGCACATCCAGCGGCGTGCCCACGCCCATGAGGTAGCGCGGGCGATCCTGCGGCAGCAGAGCGGCAGTCAGCTCGCACACGTCCTCACGCTCGTTCTTTTTCTCCCCCACGGCCAGTCCGCCGATGGCGAAGCCGTCGAATTCGATCTGCATCAGCCCCTCCGCGCTCTCACGTCGCAGATGCGGATACAACGCGCCCTGCACGATACCAAACATCGACTGCTGCGAGTCCTCGCGTGCCGCGAGGCTGCGCACGGCCCAGCGTTGCGTGACTTGCAACGCGGCGCGCGCGGTTTTCTCATCGGCCGTGGACGGAATGCACTGATCGAGCACCATCATGATGTCGCTGCCGATGGCGCGCTGCGTCTGGATGCTCAGCTCGGGACTGAGCAGGATGCGCTTACCATCCACATAGCTTTGAAACACCGCGCCTTCCTCCGTCATCGACCGCGAATGCGGCAGCGAGAAGATTTGATAGCCGCCGGAGTCCGTGAGCACGGAGCCCGGCCAGTCCATGAAGCGATGAATGCCGCCCAGCTTCTGAAACACCTCCGGTCCGGGCCGCAGCAGCAGATGATACGTGTTCGCCAGCAGGATCTGCGAGCCCGAGGCATGCAACGACTCCGGTGTCTGCGCCTTCACCGTCGCCTGCGTGCCCACAGGCATGAACAGCGGCGATTTGATCTCGCCATGCAGCGTACGAAAGGTCGCGGCACGGGCCTTGGAGCCGATGGCCTGGGCTTCGAGCTGAAACTGGAGACGTGAAGAGGACATGCGACATCTCACCAACGCGATCACCCGCTACTTCTCCGCGAGCATGGCACGCAGACCGGAAAAGAAGTTGGTGTTTTCTTCCTGCGTCACGGTTTCGTTCATGTGGCGGGTGTAATCGAGCTCCTCGACGTATTTGCGGTCAAGTTCCTTGAGGAAGGTGCTGGGCATGCTGGTCTGCTTCTGGCCCCACTTCATGCGCGTACGAGTGTGACTGAGCGTGAGCTTCTGCTTGGCCCGGGTGATGCCGACGTAGAACAAACGGCGCTCCTCATCGACGCGCCCCTCATCAAAGCTGCGCTTGTGCGGGAGGATGCCCTGCTCGACGCCGGGGAGGTAAACGACGGGAAATTCGAGACCTTTGGAGGCGTGCATGGTGATCAAGCACACACCTTTTTTCTTTTCGATGTCGTCCTTCTCTTCGCGTTCGTCGTTGAGGCTGATTTCATCGAGGAAGCCGCCGAGGCCTCCAGCGCGATTGCGTTCTTCGTAGCCGGCGAGGCTCTTTAGGAGCTCCTTGAGGCCGTTTTCCCAACCGGCGAAGTCTTCGGGCTCCTTGGCGGCCTTTTTGAGGTGTTCCATGTAGCCGACTTCGAGGATGAGCGCTTCGGCCATCTGCACGAGCTGGGTGCCCTGCGTGTTAGCCGGGCCGGAGAACTTGCTGATGAGACGCGTGAAGGTGCGGATGGCATTGCGTGCCTTCTCGGGGATCTGACGCAGGAAATCTTCATCACAGAGGGCGACCCAGACGCTGTGGTGCTTCTCCATGCTGCGTTCGCGCGCAAGTTCGGCGGTGGCGCTGCCAATACCGCGCGTGGGTGTGTTCAACACACGCAAGAGACTGATGTCATCGTGCGGATTGTGCAGGACGGAGAGATAGCAAAGGATGTCCTTCACCTCGCGACGATCAAAGAAACTGCGCGCACCAACGACGCGGTACGGGATTTTGCGCTGACGGAAGGCCTGCTCCAACACGCGTGACTGGTCGTTGGTGCGGAAGAGCACGGCGAAATCCTCCAGTGATTGCTTGTTCGCAAAGTGGGCCGTTTCGACCTCTTTCGCGATCATGTCGGCCTCCTCCTTTTCATCCTGCGTGGCAATGAGGCGCACGGGTTCAGCGCCCGGATTGCGGCTCCACAGTGATTTGGGACGACGACCCGCGTTGTTTTTGATGAGGCTGTTCGCGGTGTGAAGAATGGCCGTGGTGCTGCGATAATTCTCCTCCAGCTTCACGACATGCGGATTGGGGAAGAAGTTTTCGAACTCGGTGATGTTGGTGATCTCGGCACCACGCCAGCCGTAGATGCTCTGATCGTCATCACCCACGACACAGACGTTGTAAGGCGCGGGAACCAGCGCGCGCAGCAGGCGCATCTGGAGCGAGTTGGTGTCCTGGAACTCGTCCACCATGACGTAGTGATGCCTGCTCTGCACGGTGGCGCGAACATCGGCATGATCTTCAAGCAAACGCACGCCGAGAACGAGCAAATCGTCGAAGTCCATGACGTTCAGGCCGCGCATCTCATCCATGTATTTCTCCATGACGGCGGCATCGAGACTGTGCTGCGGATCGCCGAGGCTTTTGCCGTCGTTCTTCGATTTGCTGATGCGCGAGAGCGCGGCGGAGGGATCAAGCGTCTCGTCTTTGACGAGGAGGCCCTGGAGCACTTTTTTGAGCAGACTTTCCTGCTCGCTCTGGCTGTAGATGACGAAATTGTTCTTGTAGCCGACGTGCGAAGCGAACTCGCGTAGTAGGCGTGCGCAAAAAGCGTGGAAGGTGCCAAGAACGACTTTTTTGCCAAGGCCGTCGCGCACCATGCCTTTGACGCGCTCGCGCATTTCAGTGGCGGCCTTGTTGGTGAAGGTGACGGAAAGGATGTTTTTCGGATCGATCCCTTCATTCACCATGTAACTAATGCGCGCGGTGAGCACGCGCGTCTTGCCGGTTCCTGCGCCAGCGAGAATGAGCAACGGGCCGTGGATGTGAGTGGCTGCCTCGCGCTGCTGGTGATTGAGCGTGCCGGTGAAACTGCTCATGGGACTCCCGCACCTCGCACGGGCAGGCCACGCTCGCGCCACTCGTTCAGCACTTGAGGCAGGAGTTTGTGCTCCTCGATTTTAATGCGCGCATGCAACGTCTCGGCGGTGTCACCAGAGAGCACGGGCACCTTCGCCTGCGCGAGAATGAGCCCTGCATCGATCTCTGAGGTGACGAGATGCACGCTGCAACCTGTCTCGCTGTCGCCGGCGTCAATCGCGAGTTGCGGAGCGCTCGCGCCTTTGTGTTTGGGCAACAAGGAGGGGTGGACGTTCACGATGCGACCTTGGTAAGCACCGATCACCGGCTCCTTGAGAATGCGCATAAAACCAGCGAGCACGACGACATCCACACGAGCACGTTCGAGATGCTCAAAGATTTCCTTTTGTGCCGCATCACTCAGTCTGCGCGGATTGGGGCCGCCATCGACGAACTGGGCTGTCAGTCCGGCTTCGCGAGCAATCTTGAGGAAGTTTGAGTCCGCTTGATCACTGAGCGTGATGGCAATTTCGGCAATGAGCGCGCTGGATTGAATCGCAGCGATGATGGCTCGGAGGTTGGAGCCTTCACCAGAACCAAGGACGGCGATGCGGAGCTTGCTTTCGCATGCACCCGCATTGCCACTGCCGAGCATCTTGTTGATCGTGCTGGTGGTGGAGCGGCCGGGAACCAGAGGCAGGATGCAGATCTGGGTTCCTGCGTTTTCCAGCGCCGCGCGTTCTTCACGATTCAAGGAATCGACCGTGTAATCTCCGCCTTTGGCATACACATGCGGGCGGATGGCGTCGATGAGTAGTGTGGCGCGTTCGTCATCGAAGATCACGACCGCATCCACAGCACGCAACGCGGAGAGCACCTCGGCACGGTCATTTTGATGGTTGAGCGGACGGTCCGGGCCTTTAAGTGTGCGTACGGACTGATCCGAGTTCAAAGCAATGACCATGGCATCGCCCAAAGCACGCGCCTGCTCAAGATAACGCACATGTCCTGCGTGCAGGAGGTCGAAACAACCGTTGGTGAACACCAGTTTCCTGCCCTGCTGATCCAAGGTGTCACGCAGCCGCCGGACGTCGGCAATGGTGGCAGGTGTATAGTCGGCAGGCATGCCTTGCTAATGGCGTGAACCTGAACGGATGCAAGGAACGAGCGATCCGAAATGCAGGACGATGAAACGAACCCAACAAAAAGCGGAAGGCAATGCCTTCCGCCTCGTGCAAAATCGTGGATGATTGTCTTCAGTCTTGTTTTACCACCACCTTGTCGGCGGAGTTTTCCAGCACGGCGGCACCAGGATCGCGTGTGAGCGGCCAGTAGGCGTCCATGTTGAGCTTTACGGGAGGTTTCATCTGGAACTGCTTGCCATCCTTGGCGGCAAAGCCTTGATAGGCGAGAGGCATGAGCGTCACACAAACGCGCTCCTGGTCGAACTTCTGCACATGCAGGGCAGCCGCGAAGGTGCTCTTCTGATCCAGCACCAGCGTGTCTCCCACCTGGTAGGGATCGGCCTCGTCCTTGTTGCCAGGAAGAACGATTTCAATATCGACATCTTCGATTTCCGTGGAGCGTGCACGCACCACCCAGCCTTCGGTGATGACATCACTCGTGGTAAGAGGGCGTGCATTGACCACCTGGAAGGAACCTTTGACATAGAGCGGCTGCTCCTGCTTGTAGTTGCGAATGTAGGAGCGCTTGAGGAGATCATTTTTCACAGCGAGTTGCTCGCCCGAGAAGGCGTAGAACTCAGCGAGCAAGTCACGCGCAGGGAGGAACTTGCCCTGTGGCACGGTGTAGTTGGTAAACTTGCGCAGCGGATCGAGTTTGTCGAAGCGTGCGAGCACACGATAATTGAACGGCTTTTCAGGGTGTGCGAACACCATGATGCTAAAGAACCAGCAGAAAGTGGCGAAGCCCATCAGCAGTGTGATCAGGATCGTCCACCAAAAGATACCACCGGAGTCTTTCTTCTTGGAAAAACTCCCGCCTCCATAGGAGCGGTACTCATTTCCGTCGCTCAAGAATCGTATTTGCATGGCAGAATTGCGAAATTTTTAGTTTTTATAGAATGGAATTGTTCAAATTCTACAAGATTGGCTGAATTTGAAAAGGAAATTTTGTGAATAAGTTGGCAACAAGTTTGCTTCAATTGTCATCAAGTTGTTAGGCGGTCTGAGGCTCAAAAGAAGTGCCACAGCCACAGCTTCGCGCGGCGTTCGGATTGGTGAGCTTGAATCCGGCGTCGGAAAGCGAATCGACGTAATCAATCTGACACCCACGCAGATAGCCCAGGCTTTCATGGTCGATGATGATTGAGACGCCGTTCTCTGTTTGCACGACGTCATCTGGGCGGGACTCGTCCAGCGCCATCACATACTGCATGCCCGCACACCCGCCTTTCTCCACACGCAGACGCAGGCCGGTGGAGGAGACAGCGCTTTTCTCCGCAATGAGAGATTTGAGATGTTCGACGGCGCTGGAGGTAAGGGAAATCATGAAGGAGAAAAAGGGCGCGTTTCAAAGTCTCGGTGCTTGAGGCGGCGGGGATTGCAATTCCTCACCCGGCGTCCAATGTGACGTTTTCTTGAAGCAACAGAGCTACGCTTCTTACCGCGCACTTTATCGAGATTCATGTCCAAAATTCGCATTCTTCCAGATGCTCTCGCCAGCCAGGTGGCGGCGGGGGAGGTCGTGGAGCGCCCGGCTGCCTTGGTGCGGGAACTGGTGGAGAACAGCCTGGATGCCGGCGCCTGCCACATCGAGGTGCATGCACAACGCGGCGGCATCGCGATGATTCGCATTGTGGACGACGGGAGCGGGATGGACCGGGAAGATGCCATGCTTTGTCTTGAAAGGCATGCGACAAGCAAGATCCGCACCAAGGAAGACCTTGGAGCGATCTGCACCTTCGGTTTCCGCGGGGAGGCGCTGCCCAGTATCGCCAGCGTGTCGCGTTTTCGGCTCGCAACACGCGAGAAGGAGGCGCTTGTCGGCACCGAAATCGAGGTGAACGGCGGCAAACTCATGGCCGTGCGTGATCATGGCGGCGCTCCCGGCACCGTCATCGAAGCAAGATCGCTGTTTTTCAACGTGCCGGCCCGCCGCAAGTTCCTGAGGACCGAAAACACCGAGTTCGCGCATGTGGAGCAGCAGTTGCGCCTGCACGCCATCGCCAATCCGCAGGTAGCCTTCACGCTCACGCACAATGGTGAGCTCGTTTTGCACCTGCCGGCGACGCGCGACATGCTGGAGCGCATCCGGGGGCTGGTGGGCGATGAACTGGCCTCACGCCTGCTCAAAATCGAGGAAACCACGCTGCATGGTGTGACCGTGTCCGGCTACATCGGCGGCCCGGGCATGAGCCGCTCGAATCGGCAGATGCAGACGACGTATCTGAACGGGCGTCCGATTGAGAGCCCTAGCATCTCCTATGGCCTGCGCGAGGGCTTTCATACCGCCTTGATGAAAGGCCAGTATCCGGTGACTTTCCTGTTCATCCAGATGGACCCGCACGCTTTCGATGTGAACGTGCATCCGGCGAAAAAGGAAGTCCGCTTTCATGATGGCAACGGGGTTCGTGACGCCATCGCACGATGCGTGAGCCGCACGCTCGAAACCGCGACCAAACTGCCCACAGGCCATGCGCCTGCGCGCCCCACTCCCGTCGCCTCCTCTAAGCCAGGCGGGCAGCCTCCTGCAATCAGTCGTCAAGAGCAGTTCGTCATGCCCGTGGCAACTTCCTCGGCCCCCTTGTGCCAGTTGGAGCCGACTCCGGCACCTTCTCAATCGACACCTCTTTCGATTCGCACCTCAGCAAAGGCAGCAACGCAGCATAAGGATCAAATGGCCGCCCAAAAACCTGCCGCGGCACCGGATCTCGAACCCGAAAGTTCGCCGTCACCACCCGATTTCCGCATCATCGGCGTTTTGCAGAAGCTTTACGTTCTGATGGAAAGCAAAGAAGGCCTTGTGATGATGGATCAGCACGCGGCGCATGAGCGGGTGAACTTTGAGAAGTTCCGCCGCGCCCTCGAAACGGGTGGTGTCCCATGTCAGCGACTGCTGATGCCGGTCACCCTGCAAACCACACCACGTGATGCCGATTTGCTGAAGCAAAATCAGGCCGCCCTCAGCCGTCTGGGCATCGAGATCGAACCCTTTGGCCCGAACATCTTCAAGGCCGAGGCACTGCCCGCTTTTTTAAAGACCGACGATCCTGCCGCGTGGCTCGACCAAGTCATCGAAGAACTCAGCAGCCTCAGCACAAAGTCCTCCTCACTGCGCCTCAGCGAGGACGCCATTGCCACCACCGCCTGCCGTGCCTCCGTCAAAAGCAACGACGTGCTCTCCATTCCCGAACTGCAGGGGCTGCTCAAAGACCTTCTTGCCTGCGAAATGCCCTACTGCTGCCCGCATGGGCGGCCCACGCTGGTGCAAATCTCCACCGCCGAACTGGAGCGCAAATTCGGCCGCCGTGCGCCGGGGTAGCACAAAGGATCAAATCGGGTGATAAGTCGGCGTGGAGGCTGCGTTAAAGGGCGCACCTCCCAAAACCCTCGTCCACCTCATGAACTCCCTCCGTCACGATCTTTCCCGCCGCGCCTTCGTTTCCGGTGTGGCCAAGACCTTCCTTGGTGTCAGTGCCGCCTCCCGTGTGATCGCCGCCCCCGGTCTCGGCACCTCGCCGCTCAAGCAGGCCGCCACCGCGCGCAATGTCATCTACTTGTACATGAACGGGGGCATGAGCCACCTCGACACCTTCGACCCAAAGCCGGAAAAGACCGACATCATGGGGTTGACCAAGGTCATCAACACCAACGTCGATGGCATTCGTGTCTCCAACAACATTCCGCTCATCGCCCGGCAGATGGACAAGCTCGCCGTGATCCGCAGCATGATGACCACGCAAGGGGCGCATGAGCAGGGCAATTATTATCAGCACACCAGCTACACTCAGCGCAGCAGCATTCGCCATCCCACCATGGGTGCGTGGCTGCAAAAGTTTCAGGATCGTGGCAATCCCACGCTTCCAGGCAGTGTCATGATCGGCAACGACAGCCGCCATCCCGGTGCCGGCTTCTTCGAAAGCCGCTTTGCTCCACTCATGATCAATGATCCCGAAAGCGGCATCAACAATGTCAAAACCAACCAATGGTTCACCGAAGAGCGTTTCAACAGCCGCCTCAGCGTCGCCAAGCAGCTCGACCGCCAGTTTGCCGACACCTATAACGTCAAAAATGTCCGTGCCTACGCCGACATGTATGACGACGCTCTCAAAATGATGAAGAGCGAGGAATTGAAAGCCTTTGATCTCACCGCTGAACCCGACGCCCTGCGCGCCAAATACGGCAACGACCGTTTCGGCCAGGGGTGTCTTCTTGCCCGCCGCCTCGTCGAGCACGGCGTGCGTTTTGCCGAGGTTTCCTTCGGCAGTTGGGACACCCACAACGCCAACTTCACCCGCGTGCCCGAACTCTGCGACGAACTCGACTCCGCGCTCAGCACCCTGCTTCAGGATCTGGAATCCCGTGGCATGTTGCAGGATACACTCGTCGTCCTCGCCACCGAATTTGGCCGCACGCCCGAGATCAATCAAAATGATGGCCGCGACCACCACGCGACTGGCTTCACCTGCCTCATGGCTGGTGGCGGCATCCGTGGCGGGCAGGTCTATGGTGCCACCGACGAAAGCGGCGACAAAGCCGTCGAAAACCCCGTGGCCATCCCTGATTTCAACGCCACCATCGCCTACGCCCTTGGCATTCCGCTCGATCAGGTGCTCTACAGCCCCAGCAAGCGCCCCTTCACCGTCGCCGACAAAGGCAAGCCGATCACCGCACTGTTTGGCTGATTGGCTGGTGAGTTTGGATGAAGGCAAATCCGTTTGGAATGGAGGGAGGCATTCCGCCTCACTCCTCCGCTCCTTCCTGCACACGCGAACATGGCTCATGTCCTGCTTCGGGTGTTAAACTACCGTTTGAGCGGCCGCTGCATCCGTGTATGAAGCCCGCTCCCCCGGAGATTTCTGGAAACCTTCTTGAAAAATCCCAATTAATTAGCAAAACTTAAATAATCTATTCTCATGGACGAACTCAACATCGCACGCATCATCGGACGCGAAATCATCGACTCACGCGGAAACCCCACCGTTGAAGTGGATGTGTACATCGAAGGCGGTGCCATGGGGCGTGCGGCAGTTCCTAGCGGTGCCAGCACCGGCGAACACGAGGCTCTTGAATTGCGCGACGGCGACAAGAAGCGTTTCCTTGGCAAGGGCGTGCTCAAGGCCGTGGATGCCGTGAACAACGAACTCGCGGACGCCCTCATCGGCGCTGACGCTGCTGACCAGGTCGGTATCGACAAGGTAATGCTCGAAGTCGATGGCACGAAGACGAAATCCAAGTGCGGCGCGAACGCCATTCTCGGAGTCTCTCTTGCCGTCGCCAAGGCTGCTGCAGCGACGCTCGGCATGCCCTTCTACAAGTACATCGGCGGCCCGAACGCCAAGGTGCTCCCGGTCCCGATGATGAACATCATCAACGGCGGCGCTCACAGCGATGCCCCGATCGACTTCCAGGAGTTCATGATCATGCCGAAAGGCGCTCCGACCTTCTCCGAGGCGCTGCGCTACGGCGCGGAAATCTTCCACTCGCTGAAGAAAATCCTGCACGATCTCGGCCTCAGCACCGCCGTCGGTGACGAAGGCGGCTTTGCCCCGACGCTGAAGAGCGCCGACCACGCCCTCGAAGTCATCGCCCAGGCGGTGGACAAGGCCGGCTACAAGCTCGGTGAAGACATCTTCATCGCTCTCGACGTCGCCTCCTCCGAGTTCTTCGACAAGGCCAAGAACAAATACGTCTTCAAGAAGTCCGACAAGTCCGAGCGCAGCGCCGCCGAACTCGTGGCCTACTACGCCGAGCTGAAGAAGAAGTTCCCGATCATCTCCATCGAAGACGGCTGCGCTGAAGGTGACTGGGCAGGCTGGGACATCATCACCAAGGAAATGGGTGCCACCACCCAGCTCGTCGGCGACGATCTTTTCGTCACCAACGTCGAATTCCTCCAGAAGGGTATCGACCTGGGCGTGGCGAACTCCATCCTCGTGAAGGTGAACCAGATCGGCTCTCTCACCGAGACCCTCGACGCCGTCGATCTCGCTCACCGTCATGGTTACACCGCCGTCATGAGCCATCGCTCCGGTGAAACCGAAGATTACACCATCGCCGACCTCGCCGTCGCCACGAACTGCGGCCAGATCAAGACCGGCTCCATGAGCCGCAGCGACCGCATTGCCAAATACAACCAGCTCCTGCGCATCGAGCAGGAACTTGGTGAAAACGCCATCTTTGGTGGCCGCATGAAAGTCTAAGACCCGATGAACTACCGAGAAGTGCGCGCATCCGAACCCCAGGCTCCCTGGGAGTTCTGGATGCGCGCCTTTCTCAAGCTCGCCCGCTTCGTTCTGCTGCTCCTCATCGTTCCAGTGATCTATGTCCTGTGTGACAATCCCTTGGATGAGCAGCTTGCCATGCGCACAAAACTAGATCAGCTCAAAGAGCAACGCGACACGCTCAAAGCCGACCGCGACAAGCTTCTGCGCCGCATGGAGTGGGTCAAAAACGACAACGCCTATCTCGAAACCGCCGCCCGCGACCGCCTTCACCTCCAGAAAGAGGGCGAATATATACTGCGGTTTGAGGGGCAGTAACGAACAGGTCCATTAACCACGTCCCGTGGTTGCAATCTTCTCTCGCAACGAGCGAACTGTTTTACGAGCGGACCCTGGATCACTTGGCACGATTCAAAAACACACGCTCTTCGTCCAGAAGTGTCACATTAGGGATCCGTTCGGCGATCTGATAGGCCTGAGCGGTTTTGCCAGTCAAAGACAGCAGACCGGCGGTCACGGCACGCTCGCCGGGTGATAGACGCGTGATGTCTGGTAAATTCACCAGAGATGCGCGAATGCCCTCCATGTCGCCAAGCCTATAGGCAGCCAATACACGCACGCAGCAATGCGTCAGGATTGCGCGTCAGAACAACGGTGGTGGGGCATCGTTCATGATGAAACCGCTGCTGCTGATGGCGGCGGTGACGTACTCGCGGCTTTCCTTCACCGAGGTATCCGGCAGGCCGACGATGAACATCTTCGGATTGCCGCCGCCGTCGTGGGACTCGACCTCGATCTCGACGGCGTTGACGCCGATGAGCGTGGCGGAATAGGTACGGGCGATCATGTGGCGGGGACTATTCAGTGACTCATACCAAGCGCAGGGAACTGATTTGAGCTGGCTGATGGTAACTGCTGGTGTCTCCAGGCTTGCTCAAAGCATCCGAAACACCTAGAAATGTGCGCCGTGAAGGGAATTAAGCTCATTTTTGTGCTCACACTCGCCGTTACTCCGATGCTTCACGCACAGGAGGCGCGGGTTGTCGAGATCGAGAACATTGTTCAGGCAGCGGCGGGCGCGGAGGGGGCGTGGCAGCCGGCGGCACGGGAGCAGGCGCTGGCGGTACGGGACCGCATCCGCACACGGCAGCGCAGCCGGGCCACAGTGCGGCTGACGAGCCTGTACACGATGCGCATGGAGCAACTGACGACGATTGAAATTTCGCCCCAGTTGCTCGACGACAGCAAGCCGAAGCTGGATCTCACCAGCGGGGCGCTGTTCATCTTCAGCCGCGAGCAAAGCGGGGAGATCGATATCAAAACCCCCGCAGCGAACGGCGCGCTGCGCGGGACGCAGCTTTTTGTGAGCGTGGGGGCGGGCGGGCGCACGTTTTACCAAGTGCTGGAAGGCAGCGTGCAGGTGAGCAATCCGCAGGGAAGCGTGCTGATCAGCTCAGGTGAGGCGGCTGAGGCGACACCAGGGCAGATGCCGAAGCGCACGGCGGTGATTGAGGCGAAAAACATTCTGCAATGGGCGCTGTATTATCCTGCGGTGGTCGATCCGGCCGAACTGGAGTCAGCTTTGAGCACCAAGCGCGGAGCGGAAGGAGATCTGGACTCGGCGGGCATCGCCGTGCTGCCGCCTGCCGCCGCGACGCCGCTGGCGGCCTATGCGCAGGGGGATCTGCTGCACGCTGTAGGGCTGCTGCCACAGACAGGCACTGGCGGCGTGGCAGGGCGCTGCTTGGACGCGGCCATTCTGCTCGCCGTGGGCCGGGTGGACGAGGCGCAGGGCCTGCTGGGCGGTGTGCCGAAGGAGCATTCCATGCGCCGGGCGCTGGAACGCGTGATCGCGGCAGTGAGATTTGAGGAGGCACCGGAGTGGTCGTTGCACAGCCTGACTTCGGCGTCGGAAGCGCTGGCGGAGAGCTATTACCTGCAATCGCGCTCACGCTTGGAAGAGGCATTGAAAGCGGCGCAGCGGGCCACGGAGCTCTCGCCGGAAAACGGGCATGCGTGGGTGCGGCTGGCGGAGCTGGAGTTTTCCTTCGGCCACACGCGGGCGGCAAAGTCGGCGTTGCAGCGCGGGCTGGAACTGACGCCGTGGAATGCGCAGGCGCACGCGCTGCATGGATTCGTGCTGAGCGCGGAAAACGAGATCGCCCAGGCGCGGCAGGCGTTTGAGCGTGCAGTGCGGCTGGATGGGGCGCTGGGCAGCGGCTGGCTGGGACTCGGCCTCACGAAAATCAAACGGGGTGATGTGGCGGCGGGTCGTGCGGATGTGCAGACGGCGGCCACGGTGGAGCCTCTGAGGTCTATTTATCACAGCTACCTGGGCAAGGTGTTCAGTGTGGAGGGCCGCCGTGAGGACGCGCTCAGGGATCTGGGCCTCGCCCGCCAGCTTGATCCGAATGATCCGACACCGTGGCTCTATTCCGCCATTGAAAGCCAGCAGCACAATGAGACGAACCGCGCCATTGATGAGATGCAGGAGTCCATCCGCCTGAATGACAACCGCCGCGTGTACCGCTCCGAGTTTCTGCTGGATCAGGACCGTGCGGTACGCGGGGCGAATCTCGCACGCATCTACCAGAACAACGGCATGAGCGCCGTGGCGGTGCGGGAGGCGGCACGGGCGGTGCAGAGCGATTACACAAACGCCTCCGCGCACCTGTTCCTGGCGAACGCCTTCAATGCCTTGCGCGATCCCAAGCGCATCTCGCTGCGCTATGAGACGCCGTGGTTTAATGAACTGCTGCTCTCGAATCTGCTTTCGCCGGTGGGCGGCGGGCCGCTCTCGCAATACGTCTCGCAGCAGGAGTACTCAAAGCTGCTGGAGGCAGACGGCATGGGGGCCAGCCTGGCGCACGAGTGGCGCGGCACGGGGGAGGTGCGCTCCACGGCGTCAGTGTTCGGCACCTATGGCGATGTGAGCTTCGGCATCGACTACGCCTACCGCGATGACCACGGAACGCGGAACAACAACGAAGCCTCGCTGCAGGAGATCTATGCCCAGTTCAAGTGGCAGGCCAGTCCTGACGACACCTTCTATTTTCTTGGCAAATGGGCGGCGCAGGAGAGCGGGGACAACTTTGACACCTATAACAACCAGCCGCTGGCCCCGCAGGTGTTCTTCCAGGAGGATCAGCGGCCGGGATTGCTGCTGGCAGGATGGAACCACCGCTGGGCACCGGGATCACACACGCTGTTCCTGGCAGGAAGACTCAGCGCCGAACAGCGGCTTTCAGATCCGAGTGCGAACCAGCTTCTCATCGCGCGGGATGACGCGGCCATGCGTCCGGGTTTGATCAGCACGGTGGGATTTTTCGATGTGTTCACCGATCCGGCGCTGGCGGGCAGCGTGGGCATCGCGCTGGATGGTGTGTCGCTGACGTATTCCCCTGCACTGCTGGGTGCCATCGCGCCGTTCATCGGTTCTGGCAGTGTTCTGGGGGTGGCCACCGCGCCGTTCGAGGTGGAGACGCAACGGCGATTTGAGATTTACACGGCGGAGCTGCAGCACATCCAGCAGATGCGCCAGCACACGCTGCTGGCTGGCGCGCGTTTCCAGGCGGGCGAGTTCGAAACGATGACGCGCATGACCATCAACCGCCCGACCTTCCTCGGCGGTTTTTCCACGCCTGCGGCGGAGCAGAGCACCGAGGTCGATTTCCAGCGCGTGAGCCTTTATGCCTACGACTTCTGGAGCCCGGCACCGTGGCTCACGCTGATCGGCGGCATCGCCTGGGATCACATCGAGCATCCCGACAATTTCCGCAATCCACCGGTGAACGACCGGCAGCGCGAGGATGAGCGCGTTTCCGGCAAGGCGGGGCTGATTCTGACGCCCTCGCGCTGGTTCCAGGTGCGCGGTGCCTACACCCAGGGTCTGGGTGGTGTGACCTTCGATGAAAGCGTGCGTCTGGAGCCGGTGCAGATCGCGGGGTTCAATCAAAGCTACCGCACGATCATTTCCGAATCGATCGCCGGCTCGGTGGAGACACCGCGCTTTCAAAGCTGGGGCCTGAGCTTCGAGGGCAGCCTGCCCACGAAGACCTGGTGGGGGATCACGGGCAATGTGATCGAGCAGGAGGTGGATCGTACTCTGGGAGTCTTCGACGGATACTCCTCCGGCGTGTTTCCGATCACTCCGGCCTACTTTCCCGGCAGCACGCCGCAGCGGCTCTCCTACCGCGAAGAGTCCATCATGGCCACGGTGAACCAGCTCGTCAGCCGCGAGTGGGCGCTGGGCACGAGCTACCGCATCACCCAGTCCGAGTTGCGTACCACGTTTCCCGATATTCCACAGACCCTCATGCCCAACGCCGATGTGGAAGACCGCGCCGTGCTGCATGAGATCGGCCTTTCGCTGAACTGGAACTCGCCGCGCGGCTTCTTCGCCCGCATGGAGGGAAACTGGTATTCGCAATACCTCGGCGATGATCCGCGCGGACTGCCCGCCGGCACGGCACCGCGGCAAGGTGATGAATTCTGGCAGTTCAATGCCTTTGCCGGCTACCGCTTCCATCGCAACATGTGTGAGGTCAGTGCCGGGCTGCTGAACATCGGCGACCAGGACTACCAGCTCAGCCCGCTCAGCCCTTATTTTGACATCGCCCGGGAGCGAACCTTTGTGGTGCGCTGCCGTTTCAGTTTTTAGCGTTCGCATTCGAGCCGTGCGGAGTCTTTGCTTGCCGGTCTTGGCTCTGTCTTGATCAAGAAAACCCAATCCGGCACGCATTTCCCTCATGAGCGATCCCAGCCCGCCCCAGCCTCCGCCGGAAGACGCATTGTCACCGGGCGGCTCGCGGCCAGACAGTGTGGCGGACTCCGCCGCAGCCCGTGCGCTCGCTTTCGCGGCAGAACCCACGCAGGCGACGAGAGGATCGAAGCACTGGCAGCCGCCCACTCCGCAGGCGCTTCAGGCGCTGCTTCCCGGTTATCAAATCAACAAGCTGCTCGGACGCGGTGGCATGGGTGCGGTCTATCGCGGCGTGCAGATCCAGCTTGATCGTGCTGTGGCGGTCAAAATCCTGCCGCCGGGTCTCGCGGACGAAGACCCCAGCTTTGCAGAGCGCTTCAAGAACGAGGCGCGGCTCATGGCCAAGCTGGTTCATCCCCACATCGTGAGCGTGTTCGACTCCGGCCAGACCGCAGGAGGCCAGCTTTTCTTCGTCATGGAGCTGGTCGATGGCACCGACGTGGCACGCATGATCGCCGAGCAGTCCAGGCTGACGCCGGAGCAGGCGCGCACGATTTGCGTGCATGTGTGTGATGCGCTCGGTGCCGCGCATGAGTTGGGCATCGTGCATCGCGATGTGAAGCCGGCCAACGTGCTCATCAACAAGAAGGGCCAGGTCAAAGTGGCCGACTTCGGCCTTGCGCGTCTGCATGACCCGGCACACAGCGGTCTTACGCGCACCGGTTATGCCGTGGGCACCCCCGATTACATCGCGCCAGAGATGTACACGCCGGGCACACAGGTGGACGGGCGCGCAGATCTCTACGCCGTCGGCGTCATGCTCTACCAGATGCTCACTGGCGAGCTGCCGCGCGGTGCTTTCAAGCCCGCTTCCGTCCTCGTGCCCGGTATCGACCGCCGGTTCGATGTCGTCATCGACAAGGCCATGCAGGTGAACCGAGAGGACCGCTACGCCACCACCGTGCAGATGCGGCATGATCTTGAGCGGCTCACCGTGGCGCTCAACTTTCGCGAGAGCACGGCGAGCACCGTGGCGGTGCCCGTGGGCCGGCTGACGGCGGAACGACAGGCGCAGATGCCCGTCACCGAGATTCCTCTCACACCGAAGCCCGCGTCCAAACCACATTCCGCCTCACACGCCAGGCAGAAAACCGGTGCAAACCCGCCCGTTGCCGTAAAAAAAACGGCCGGGGCGCTTCTCTGGCGCACGGAACGGCGCACTCGCATCGTCACCGCCATCCTCAGCGTGCTGCTTTGCGCCGCCACTGGCTATCTGGCCCTGCGCAGGCTTGGCGAGGGCCTGGTGACACTCAGCTACGACCTGCCCTTCCTTGTGCATCGCGCCGGCGGCGCGGAAGATGTGCGAGCCGTTTATCTCGATCAACTGGAAGGCGACCTGCTCGACCGCCGCGTGCAGGCGCCGCTGCTCGACAAACTGCGCGAGGCCGGCGCACGCGCCGTGGTCTATGATGTCATCTTTGACCGTGAATGGCCCGACAAAGCCGTCGATCAGACCTTTGCTGATGCGATTCGGCAATTCCGCGGTGTCGATGCCGCTGACAAGCCCATCCCCGGTGCGCGGCGCGGCGTGGTGCTGCTCGCCTGCGGGCGCGAGCTGCTCGGCCAGACGGGTGCCGTCGGGGAGAAGCTCATCCCGCCGAATGATACACTCCTCGCCGCCGCAGACGACTTCGGTCTCGTCACGCTCATCCATGACGACAGCTTCACCGTGCGCGAACTTGCCACCGGCACGCGCGATGAAGCCTCCATCACCTGGAAGACTGCTGCTCTGCTCGGTGTGAAGCTCGACGAGGCCACGCGCCTCGAACCACGCTGGATCAACTACATCGGCCCGCCACCGCATGCCGACCAGCCGGATGTCGTCGCCGCCATTCCCGCCGTCTCTGCCAAAAACGTGCTCGATGGTGTCGATCCGTCCTTCTTCCGGGACAAGGTGGTCGTCATTGGCGGCAAGGCCGGCATCGTCAGCCCGAAACTCGGTGAGGACTTGTTCTCCACGCCCTTCCACCGCCTCGATCGCCGCGGCAACCTTCCCCTGATGAGCGGTGTCGAGATCCAGGCCAGCATCCTGGCCAATCTGCTGCAGCAAAACTGGCTCACCCGCAGCAGCCACGGCAGCGATCTCATCCTCATCCTCGCAGTCGCCGGGGTGGCCGGTCTCGGTCTCTCTCGCGTGCGTCCGCTCTTCGGACTGATGTTCACCGTGCTTGGAGTCGTCAGTCTGGCCATCGCCGGGGTGCTGGCCGTTCATTACGGACGCGTGTGGTTCCCGTGGAGCGTCGCGGCCTTTGTACAGATGCCGGTGGCACTCGTCGGCGGCACCGCCGCGCACTTCTACATCGAGCGCTTCTTCCGCCTGAAGCTCACCAAGGAGCAGGAAAAGCTGCGTGAGGCCTTCTCCAGATACCTCTCCCCCCGCATGCTCGAACGCCTCACCGACGAAGGCTTCCAGCTCGATCCCGGCGGTGACAAGGCCCAGGCCGCCATGATGTTCACCGACATCGAATCCTTCACCGACATGTGCCAGCGCGTGCGCGATCCCGAGCGCATCGTCGAGAACCTCAACGGCTACTTCGAGCGCACCACCAGTCACATTTTCGATCACGACGGCATCGTCATCAAATTCATCGGCGACGCGATCTTCGCCGCCTGGGGTGTCCCGTTTGCCGATGAACAGGCACCGCTGAAATCCGTCCGCGCCGCCTGGAAACTCTACGAAAACGCCAAGCTCATCGTTGGAGGAGATGAACTCCGCACCCGCGTGGGCCTGCACTTTGGCGAAGTCGTTGCTGGCAACATCGGCAGTTCCAAGCACATCGACTACACCCTCATTGGCGACGCCGTGAACCTCGCCGCTCGTCTCGAAAGCCTCAACAAGGCCCTCGGCACCAACATTCTGCTCAGCGAAGCCGTGCATGCGCACCTCGGTGGCGAGTTTTGCACCCGCCGCGTCGGCCAGTTCCGCGTCAAAGGCCGCCATGATGTCACCACCGTGTACGAACTCCTCGGCCCCGCCTCCCAGACCGAGCTCCCGTCTTGGGCGCACACCTACCACGACGCCCTCGCCGCCTTCGAGTCCGGCGATCCCTTCCACGCCCGCACCCTCTTCACCCAGGCCGACCAAACCCGCCTCCACGGCGACGGCCCCGCCCGATTCTTCCTCGACTTCCTCGCCAAAGGCGAAAAATCCGAGGCCGGCGTGGTGGATTTGAAGGAAAAGTAGGCCGCTATTCCGGGATTTGGAATGCCGCGCTGTAACAGACGGCTGGAACGCGGGTATCCAAGGATACGACACCCGCTGCATGAGCCGATCCCCTCCATTCCCCCAGACCACCGAATTGCCCCCTTGGTGGGCAGGGGAATTAAGGGTAGCCAGAATGCAGTCTTTGACTAGGATGGCGGCATTCCTGGCCCTGCTCCCGGGTTCGGGAAGATTTCTTTTTCATGCTGAAATGAACTCACGTTTGCCGCAGCACCCCACACCGTCCCCACGGCTCTGTGCTTGCAGGAGCATCCGCAGGATCGTCGCCATCGTCTGGCTGTTCGCTTTCATCCCTGATCTCGGCCACGCCGCGGCGGGAGATCTGGACACCACCTTTGGCGGCGGCACAGGCAAGGTGACCACGGATGTTGGCAGCAACGACGCCTATGCCAGAGGCGTGGCATTGCAGAGTGATGGAAAGATCGTCGTGGCTGGACATGCCGACATCGGCACGAGAGACTTTGCGGTGGTGCGCTACAACGCCAGCGGCACGCTGGACATCACGTTCAACGGCAGCGGCAAGGTGTTCACGCCCATCGGCGGCAGCTACGACGAAGCTTATGCTGTAACGGTGCAAAGCGATGGAAAAATCATTGCGGCGGGATGGACCCGGAGCGGCAGCAGCAACGACAACTTTGCCGTGGTGCGCTACAACACTGACGGCACACTGGACACCAGTTTCTCTGGCGACGGCAAGCAGTCCACGGACTTTGGCACCAACCAGGAGTACGCCACCAGCGTGGCATTGCAGAGCGACGGCAAGATCGTCCTGGCGGGAGATTGTTCCAATGACTTCGCTCTGGCCCGCTACAATGCCGACGGCAGTCTGGACACGAGTTTCGGCAGCGGCGGCAAGGTGATCACCGACTTGGGTACAGGGGACACAAGCCAGGATAACATGACCATCCAGAGCGATGGCAAGATCCTGCTGACGGGACGTATCACGAACCCCACGCATGACTTCTTGCTGGTGCGTTACAACAGTGATGGCAGCCTTGACGCGAGTTTCGGCGAGGATGGAAAGGTGATCACTCCCGTCGGCAGCGGCGATGACTTCGGCCGCAGCGTGGTGGTGCAGAGCAATGGCAAAATCCTCGTGGCAGGAGACGCGGAAGGCGGCGCGCTCAGCGATTTTGCCGTGGTGTGTTACAATGGCGATGGAACGCTGGACAGCAGTTTCGGCAGCGGTGGCAAGGTGATCACGCAGATCAGCAGCAGCCACGACCGTGCTTATGACATGGCTTTGCAGAGCGACGGGAAAATCATCCTGGCCGGGTATTCCGGCAGCAATAGTGATTTTGCGCTGGTGCGTTACAACGGCGACGGCACACTGGACACCGGATTTGGCAGCGGCGGCAAGGTGACCATTCCCATCGGCAGCAGCACCGATGAAGCGTACAGCGTGGTCCTGCAGAGCAACGGCAGGATCGTCATGGCCGGCGAGTCCTGGGATGGGAGCGAATACGATTTTGCGGTGGTGCGACTGCTGGGTGATCCTTCCCCCCCAGAGATCAATCTCAGCGGCAACGGCGGCGGCATTGTCGATGGCGACCTCACGCCGTCCACGTCAGATCACACGGATTTTTCCACGGCGGAAATCATCGGCGGCACGGTCACGCGGACCTTTACCATCCAGAACACCGGAGAGACCGCGCTCACGCTCGGCAGTGTGACCGTGAGCGGGACGGATGCGACGGATTTTATCGTCAGCGCACAGCCGGCAACGCCGGTGACACCTTCTGGCTCCACCACCTTCCAGGTCATCTTTAATCCCAACGGGCCGGGTGTCCGTAGCGCGACACTTAGTTTCAGCAGCAACGATGGCGACGAAGGTGCATTCGACTTCGCCATCCAGGGCATCGGCACCGGATTTCCATCCTCGGGGCAACTCATCCGCCCTGGGAACTTATCAACGGGACTGCGTGCGTGGTGGAAAATGGATGAAGCCTCGGGAACTCGTATGGATGCTTCCGGCACGGGCAATCACCTGGCTTCACAAAACAATGTGGGCAGCGCCGTCGAGGATTATTGGGTCACAGGCGAACGCAGTGCGGATTTGGAGTCTTCCTCTTCTCAATACCTTTCCATCACGGATGCCGCTCAAACCGGGCTTGGGATGACTTCCACCTACACTTTCAGTGCCTGGATCAAGATGGAGTCCATCAATGACTTCATGCCAATCGCAGGCAAGACCGTCGGCACAAACGGTTACGCCTTTCTCATCCGCTCCAGCGGTGATTTGGCCGTCAACCACGGCACCGGGGTGGCCACTTTCTCCGCCGGACTGGCGGTGGGCAAGTGGCAGCATGTGGTCGTGGTTTATGATGATCCCAACGACAAACTTTCCTGCTACGTTGATGGCAATCTGAAAGGAGTGGCCGCCGTCACCACCAATCCTCCTGCCAGCACTGATTTCTTTGGCCTGGGCAAGCACAATGCCGACGGCATTTACTTCGACGGCATGATGAAGGACGTGGCTGTGTGGGAAAGGCCGCTCACGTCCGTGGAGGTCAAATCCCTCGCCTCCGGCATTGATGTGAGCACGACGTATCGTCCCGGAAACGTCACCGTGGCCCCGACGGCATGGTGGAAGTTGAATGAACTCTCCAGTGGTAGTTCAGCGGTGACTCGGTCCGACAGCGCTGGGGCACATCCGCTGGCGGACACGAACACCGTAGGGAGCGGTGGCGGCTATCTGGAAGGCGCAGCAGCGGATTTTATCGCTTCGAATTCGGAACTGATGAGTGCTGCGGATTCCGCAGACTGGACCATCGGAAGTGGGGATGCCTCTTTTGCCACTTGGGTGAGGTTTGACGTGGTCACAGCAGGCACGCCCTACCCCATATTTGGTCACAGCCAGGATGGATCGAACTTCTGGGACTTGTTCCTGGAATACGGTGGTGGGCAGCACAGCTTGATGGTGCATCAAGCTGTGGGAGGCTCTTTCAACCTCAGTCTTTCTGTGCCGTGGGCTCCATCTGCGGGGACGTGGTATCATGTGGCCTGGGTCAAACAAGGCAGCCAGCACCGCCTCTATGTGGATGGGCAAATGCTGGGCACTGCACAGAGCAGCGGCACGGCGCTGAATGATTTCACCGGCCCCGTGATGATAGGTCGCAAAGCAGGCCATGGCAGTATGTTCATAGATGGACGGCTGGCGGATGTGGCCTTCTGGAAAGGCTACGCGCTCTCTGCTACCGAGATCAAAGCGCTGGCAACGGCGCTGCCGGTGCAAAAGTCCGGCATCGTCTCCTACTGGCCGCTGGATGAGGCGAGCGGGACGCGGGCGGATGGTGTGGGCAGCAATCACCTCTCATCGGTGAACACTGTCAGCAATGGCACGGGCGTTGTCGGCAACGCTGCGGATTTTGAAGCGGATAGCAGTCAATACCTGAGCATCACCGATGCAGCGCAGAGCGGGCTGGACATCACACAAAACCTTACAGCGATCGCGTGGGTGAAACCGGAGTCCAGTTCGGCGTTAACGTTCGTGGACAAGACTGGGAATGACGAAGGCTACAGCCTGAACACGTCTGCTGGCAGCGCCTATTTCCTCGAGACCAACGGGGCGACCGTAATATCCACCACCTTGGCAAGTGCGGGATCGTGGCAGCACGTTGTTGGTGTTTGGGATGGAGCCAGGAAGTCCATTTGGGTCGATTCCCGGATGGAGAACTCCAGCGTGCAGACCGCCGGACCGAATAATACCACGACGGACTTTTTCCTCGGTCGGCATAATTCCATCGGTTCCCGCTACTGGGACGGCCTATTGGATGAAGTCGTAGTCGCCAAGCGTTCGTTCCGTGATGAAGAGGTGAAGGCAATTTATTTGCGCGGCCTGAATGGATTGAACGCCATGCCGGTACCAGACATCGTGATTGAACAGCCTGTGAGCACGGATTTGGTGGACGGCGTATCGACGGTGGATTTTGGCGGCACCACGGTGGCCTCAGTCCCAGTTACCAAGACCTTCACCATTCGCAACTCCGGCGAACTCGATCTCACCAGCCTCGCCGTGACCAAGAGCGGGGCCAATTCGGGTGATTTCACGGTCAACACCACCGGCATGAGCACCACGCTGACTCCGGGAGAAAGCACGACTTTCTCCGTGAACTTCGTGCCCTTGCAGGCGGGTGGTCGAAGTGTGAACATTCACATTGCTAGCAACGACTTGGACGAAAATCCTTTCGATATTACTCTCACCGGCGCAGGCAATTTGACCGCTGCCTTCACTTCCAAGTCGTATGTACCCGTGATCTCGAATGGCTTCACCGCCACGGGCAGCACGGTCAATCTGACTCTCAACTACGCCCCCACCACCGGGGACGAGCTGCTCGTGGTGAACAACACCAGCTTGGATCCCATCAACGGCACCTTCAGCAACCTCGCCAACGGCCAGACGGTGACGCTGAGCTACGGCGGCGTGAATTACGACTTCGTGGCCTACTACTACGGCGGGGAAGGCTACAACGACCTCGTGCTGCTGTGGAAGAATCGGCGGCTGGTGGCGTGGGGGTACAACAACTCAGGCCAGTTGGGAGACAACAGCATTGCCTCACGCAACAGCCCTGTTCTGGTCAACAACACGGGTGGGACATCCGCGCTGGCGGGGAAAGATATTGTGAGCATTACCACAGGCGGATCACATAGTTTAGCTCTCTGCACGGATGGAACCGTTTTAGCATGGGGCCACAATGGAGCCGGTCAATTGGGGGACAACACGACGGCGCCATCTCAAAGGGTGCCAGTGGTGGTGAACGCAGCTTCGGGCGTCTCAGCACTTTTTGGCAAGCGCGTTGTGGCCTTGGCGGCAGGCACTCAGTTCAGTGCGGCTCTATGTGCGGACGGCACCGTGGCGACTTGGGGAAGGAATGATTTCGGGCAGCTTGGAAATGGAACATCGGGGGGAGGTACTGCAACCAAGGTTCCGGGTGCCGTCAGTACGGCATCCGGTCAGTCGGCGCTCTTTGGCAAAAGAGTCGCCCAAATATCCCTCGGCTTTGAATACTGTTTGGCACTGACAACAGACGGCACCTTGGTATCTTGGGGAAGTAACACATACGGCTCGCTCGGTGATGGTTCACAGACTCACCGTTACCTTCCTGTATTAATTGATACTGGTTCAGGCACCTCCGCGCTCTTTGGAAAGACCGTCAAATCAGTGGCTGCTGGCGAGACACACAGTTTGGCTCTCTGCACAGATGGAGTGCTGACTTCATGGGGAAATTATGGAAGCGGGATGCTAGGAGACAACAGTGACAACATTTTTCGCACATCGCCTGTTTTGGTGAACCGAGATCAGGGTCTTTCAGCACTCTATAACAAGAGTGTCGCCATGATGGCCGGAGGATCATCCCACACGGTGGCGCTTTGCACGGACGGAACCATGACAGCATGGGGCAGCAATTTAGCCACTCTCGTAGGAGCCACCGACAGTCTTGTCCCTGCGTTCGTGAATGCGTCCACCAATGGCTCCGCTCTGATTGGAGTCACCCCCGTCAGCATTTATGCAGGATACCGCTACAGTCTGGCGCTCTGCACGAATGGAACCATTGTGTCCTGGGGTACCAATACAGAGGGGCAATTGGGCACTGGACAACCAGGAAACCCTACCATCTCTGTCCCTGTGCTCGTCAGCACAGCCTCGCTGACCTATGGTGAACGGTTTGTCGCCGCTGCAACCGATGCTCGCAGCGAACACAGCCTCGCCATCATCGCCACGCCGCCGCCGTTTCCTGAGGTCAGTGTGAACGAGACTGCCAGTGGTGAGTTGGAGGATGCTGTCGGCGCAATGGATTTCGGCACGACGCTGATCAATACCGCCGGGGCCACAAAGACATTCACGATTCAGAACATCGGCGGAGCCGATCTGACTGGACTGAATGTCACCAAAAGCGGGGCCAATGCATCGGAGTATGTGTTGGGCAGCCTCGGGGCTACCACCCTGGTTCCAGGTGGCAGCACGACTTTCACCGTCACCTTCATGCCCACGGTTGTCGGCACTCGGATCGCGGCCATCCAGATCGCCAGCAATGATGGCGATGAGAATCCCTTCGACATTGCGCTTACGGGCACGGCTTCCGGAACTTTAACGGCCGCCTTCGCCGCCAGCGGCGACATCCCACTGACCAGCAACGGCTTCACCGCCACCGGCAGCACGGTGAACCTCACGCTGAGCTTCGCCCCGTCACCCTTCTCCACACTGACCGTGGTGAACAATACCAGCGTGAATCCGATCACCGGCACCTTCACGAATCTGGCGCAGGGCCAGACGGTGACGCTGAGTTTCGGCGGCACGGACTACCGCTTCTTTGCCGACTACTTCGGTGGCACTGGCAATGACCTCGTGCTCGTGCTGCACGGGCCGGGGGTGCTGGATTACAGCTTCAATGGCAGTGGAAAGGTGAAAACTGCCATCGGCAGCGGTAATGAGCAGGCCAGGGCCGTCGCGGTGCAGCCGGATGGGAAGGTCGTGGCGGTGGGACACACGCAGGATGACTTCGCGGTCGTGCGCTACAACGTGGACGGCTCGCTGGACTCCAGCTTTGGCACCGGCGGGAAGGTGACGACAGCCATCGGAACAGAGACGGACGAGGCGCATGGCGTGGCGGTGCAGGCAGACGGGAAGATCGTGGTGGTCGGGTTTGCCCAGACCAGCGGTGTGCGGAGTGTGGCGGTGGTGCGCTACAACTCGAACGGCACGCTGGACACGAGCTTTGATGGCGATGGCAAGGCGGTCAGTCTCGTGGCCGTCGCGGGCGGAGAGGGGCGGGATGTGGTGCTGCAAAGCGATGGCAAGATCGTGGTGGGCGCTGATCACTGGAGCGGCACGGACACGGACTTCGCCCTGCTGCGCTTCAACACGAATGGCAGCCTGGACACGAGCTTTGGCGCGGGTGGGATCGTGACGACGGCGCAGGCGGGCAGGCATGACGAGGCCACCTGCGTGGCCTTGGCACCTGATGGGAAGATCGTCCTCGGCGGTTATTACCAACTGAACACGGATTATGTGATCGAGCTGGCCCGCTACCAGACCAATGGCACGCTGGACACCACCTTCAGCGGCGACGGCATCGTGACCACGCAGCTCGGCGCGGCTGAAAGGGCGAATGATGTGATCGTGCAGCCGGATGGGAAGATCGTGCTCGTGGGCCAGGGGCCTGGCGGTGGCGGCAATGACGGCATCGTGCTCCGCTATAATCTCGACGGCACGCTGGACACGAGTTTTGACAGCGACGGAATCGTGGGGCTAACAATGGGCGGCTATGGCGACTACTCCCACGGCGTGGCGCTGCAATGGGATGGCAAGATCCTCGTGGCAGGCATCACAGAGGACGGCGTGGCGGCGAACATGATGCTGGCGCGCTTCCTCGCGAACGGGACGCTGGACACGAGTTTCGGCGGCACCGGCCTAGTCAGCACGTCCCTCGGTGCCACGAGCTCCGATTTCGCACATGCCATGGCTTTGACACCTGACGGCCGCATCGTGCTGGCCGGGCTGACCACGGTCGATGGGACGTGGGATTTCGCTGCCGCGCGGTTTCTGGTGGAGACGGAGCGGCAGGTCACCTTCACCTCCGCAGGCACGGTTCCGTTCACCGCGCCTGCCTTCGCCGCCACAGGACAGACGGTGGACATCACGCTGGGCTTCGTGCCCACGCCGGGACAAGTCCTCACCCTGGTGAACAACACAGGTTCGTTGCCGATCAGCGGCGCGTTCACCAATCTCGCGGACGGAGCTGTCATTTCGCCGGCCTACAACGGCATCTCCTACCCTTTCCGCGCCAGCTACACCGGGGGCACGGGTAATGATCTCACGCTCACGGCGCTGGCCGGAGCGCTGGACGCCACGTTCAGCACGGATGGCATTGTGACGACAGCAGTTGGCGGCGCGGCGGATGTGCCCTACGGGGTGGCGGAACAAAGCGATGGCAAGATCGTGGCCGTGGGGCTGTCCTTCAATGGCAGCAACAACGACTTCGCCGTGTTACGCTACCTCGCCGACGGAAGTTTGGATGGCAGCTTCGGCACCGGTGGCAAGGTGACCACCGCCATCGGCGGCGGGGATGACACCGCAGTTCATGTCTCGTTGCAGAACGATGGCAAGATTGTCGTCTCGGGGTGGTCCCACAATGGCAGTAACAATGACTATGCGCTGGTGCGCTACAACGCCAACGGCACCTTGGACACCAGCTTCAATGGCACAGGGAAAGTCACCACCCCCATCGGCAGCAGCGATGATACGGGCGGGCGTAACGTGATCCAGAGTGATGGCAAAATTGTGGTCTCCGGGTGGTCTGACAGCGGCGGCAACATCAACTTCGCTTTGGTGCGCTATAACTCGAACGGGAGCCTCGACACGAGTTTCAACGGCACGGGGAAAGTCACCACCGACTTCTCCGGCGGCCAGGATGTCTCCAACGGTGTGGTGGTGCAGAATGATGGCAAAATTCTCGCCGCTGGAACCATCCCCGGCAGCCCGTTTGGAATGGCTCGTTACAACGCAGATGGCAGCCTTGATGCCAGCTTTGGCAGCGGGGGAAAGGTGACCACCACGGTCAGCGGTGGCGGCCAGGGGAACAGCGTGGCGCTTCAGAGTGATGGCAAGATCGTATGCGCAGGCTATAACAACCCAGGAAACGCCGCCCTCATTGACTTCGTGGTGCTGCGCTACAACACCGATGGCAGCCTGGACACCAGCTTTGATGGAGATGGCAAAGTGATCACCGATGTCGGCGGCAACACGGATGAGGCGCGCAAGGTGATGATCCAGAACAACGGAAAAATCGTCGTGGCCGGAGGGTCGCTCATTGGAGCCAATTACGCTTTCTCCCTGGTGCGCTACCACACCAGTGGCAGCCTCGACCTGAGCTTTGGTGGCACGGGCATGGTGACAACGGCCATCGGCAGCGGCAGCGATTACGGCACCACGATGGGGCTGCAAAGCGACGGGAAGATTCTGGTCGTCGGCCAGTCTCACAACGGCAGCAACAACGACTTTGCGCTCGCCCGGTATCTGGTGGAAACGAATCACGAAGCCGTGTTCGCTTCTGCTGCCGACGTGCCGCTGAACTCGAACGGCTTCACCGCCACCGGGCAGACGCTGAACCTCATGCTGGATTTCGCGCCGATCATTGGGACGGAACTCATGTTGGTGAACAACACGAGCTCGAATCCGATCAGCGGCACATTCACCAACCTCGCCAATGGCGTGACGGTGCCGCTGACCTACAACAGCGTGACGTACAACTTCATCGCCAACTACACTGGCGGCACGGGCAATGACCTCACGCTGCTGCTGCCGGGGCCGGGGGCACTGGATTACACGTTTAACGGCAGCGGGAAGACGACGACGGGCTTCGGTGCGGGGAATGATGGCGCTCATGCAGTGGTGGTGCAGCCGGATGGAAAGATCGTGGCCGTGGGAGCTTCCGGGAACTACCCAGAGGAAGATTTTGCGCTGGCTCGCTACCATGCGAACGGCGCGCTGGACACCAGCTTCAATGGCACCGGTAAAATCACGCTGGGACTGGCACAGAACGACGTGCTGGAGGGCGTGGCGCTGCAAAGTGACGGGAAGATCGTGGCAGTGGGTTACACGGGAGCGACCACGCCCCATGACTTCGCCGTGCTGCGGTATAACAGCGACGGGACGCCGGATACGAGCTTCAATGGCAACGGCAGAGTGATCACGGCGGTCGGGAGCGGCGATGATCTCGGCTACGGCGTGGTGGTGCAGACCGATGGAAAGATTGTTGTGGCAGGCGCGGCAGACAGTGATTTTGCCGTGGTGCGCTACAACACCAATGGCTCGCTGGACACGAGCTTCAATGGCACCGGCATGGTGACGACCAGCTTCGTTGCAGGGTACGAATCAGGTACCAGCCTGGTGTTGCAAAGCGACGGCAAGATCGTGGCGGCGGGATATGCGCACAACGGAACCAACTACGACTTCGCCGTGGTTCGGTTCCATGCCAACGGGACGCTGGACACGGGCTTCAACGGCACGGGCAAAGTGATAACGTCCATCGGCAGCGGGAACGACCAGCCCTACTTCGTGGCCATTCAGACGAATGGAAAAATTCTGCTGGCAGGCTTCACCACCAACGGGAGCGTCGATGACGCTGCTTTGGTCCGCTACAATACGGATGGCTCGCTCGACACCAGTTTCGGCGGCACCGGAAAGATCGTCACTGCCATCGGCACGGGCGATGACGCTGCACACTCGCTGGCCCTGACCCTGGATGGAAAAATCCTGGCGGGTGGCTATGCCACAACGAACAGCAACGCCGACTTCGCCCTGCTGCGCTACAACACAAATGGCACGCTCGACTCCAGCTTTGGCAACGGCGGCAAGATCATCACCGCCATCGGTTCCGGGAACGACAAAGCGCTCGGCATGGCTGTGCAGGCCGATGGAGGCATCGTTTTGGCCGGATCGAGCTTCAATGGTGTTGATGACGATTTTGCGATGGTGCGCTATCAGACCGAGACCACGCATGACGTGACTTTCGCCGCTGAATCAAGCGTGCCGCTGAATGCGAATGGCTTCACGGCCACGGTGCACACGGTGAACATCTCACTTGGCTTTGCGCCTTCGGTTGGTGCGGAATTGCGATTGGTGAACAACACCGGCTCCAATCCCATCACCGGCACCTTCACGAACATCGCCAATGGTGCGACGGTGCCGCTGGTCTTCAACACCATCACCTACAACTTCATCGCCAACTACAGCGGCGGCACGGGGAATGATCTGACGCTGCTGCTGCCGGGGCCGGGCGCGCTGGATTACACGTTCAATGGCAGCGGGCGGGTGACGACGGTGATCGGCGGCAGCCTTGATTATGGCAACACGGTCACTGTGCAGTCAGATGGAAAAGCCCTCGTTGCTGGCTATGCCTTCAATGGCGCGAACAATGACTTCGCGGTGACGCGCTACAACACCGATGGCAGCCTGGACACCAGCTTCGGCGGCACGGGGAAGGTTGTCACATCCATCGGCGTCGGCAACGATGAGGCGCAAGGCGTCGCTGTGCAGAGCGACAGGAAGATCATCGTAGCGGGCCACGCTTCGAACGGCAGCGACCGTGACTTCGTCGTGGTGCGCTACCATCCCGGAGGCAGTCTGGACACGAGCTTCAATGGCACAGGCAAAGTCGTGCTGCCCATCGGCAGCGGTGAGGATCTGGGCAACTGCGTGGTCCTACAGGCCGATGGCAGGATCATCGTGGCTGGATACGCCTTCGTGGCAGGCAATGCGGACTTTGCGCTGGCCCGTCTCAACACCAACGGAACGCTCGACACCACCTTCAACGGCAACGGCATCGCCACAGCCGCCGTCAGCGCCAGCCATGATGTGATTCGCAGCGTGGTCATGCAGGGGGATGGAAAAATCGTGGTGTCAGGCTATTCCACCACGGGCGGACAAGACTTCGCCGTGGCGCGATTCCTGCCGTCAGGCGCCCTGGACACGACTTTCAACACCACCGGCACGGTCACCACTTCGTTCGGCCCAGGCGATGACGTGGGTCAGAACGTGGCGGTGCTGCCGGACGGTCGCCTCCTCGTGGGAGGTTACGCTTCCATCGGCGGCAACAACGACCTCGCCCTAGCGCGCTACACGGCCACCGGGGCGCTGGACACCACCTTCGGCAGCGGTGGCATGGTCACCACGGCTATCGGTGGCGGCCACGATGTGGGCAGCATGGCGGTGCAGGCGGATGGCAGGATCGTGATGGCAGGCTTTGGTTTCGGCGTCTCCAATTATGATGTCGTGCTCGCACGCTATCTCGCGAACGGCAGCCTGGACACGAGCTTCAGAAGCACCGGCAAAGCCATCTTCCCGGTCGGTGACGGTGAAGACTATTTCAATAGCCTCGCCTTTCAGAGCGATGGCAAAATCCTCGTGGCAGGCAGCCCCCAGATCGGCGGCGTGCATCAGTTTGGCGTGCTCCGGCTGCTGAACGACACCACCCATGCGGTGGCCTTCAACTCCGCCGCCGATGTGCCGCTGAACGCCAATGGCTTCACGGCCAGCGGCCAGACGCTGAACCTCACGCTGGGTTTCATGCCAGATCCAGGCACGAGCCTCAAAGTGATCAATAACACGGCGCTGAGTCCGATCAGCGGCGAGTTCGTGAATCTGGCGCACGGGCAGGCGGTGACGCTGAACTACAGCGGCACGGATTACAGCTTTGTGGCGAACTTCTTTGACGGGGATGGCAATGATCTGGTGCTGGAGTGGGCTTACACGCGGTTGCTGGCCTGGGGGAACAATGGGGATGGCAATCTGGGGATCAACAGCACGACTTCGCAGCTCAATCTGCCGACAGCGGTCACTGCATCGGCTGCGATCTATGGAAAAACGACCACGGGCGTGTCCGCAGGCAATGCGCACAGTCTGGCGGTGGCCTCGGACGGCACGGTGGCTGCATGGGGTTACAACGGGGTGGGCCAGCTTGGCAATGGCGGCACGACGACCTCGCTGACACCGGTGGCAGTGAACATGGCGGGGGTGCTGGCGGGCAAAAAGGTGGTCGCTGTTTCGGCAGGCTGGATGCACAGCATGGCGTTGTGCTCGGACGGGACGGTGGCGGCGTGGGGTCACGGCGGTTATGGGCAACTGGGCAACAACAGCACGCTGAACAGCCCGGTGCCGGTGCTGGTGAATCTCGCCGGCGTGCTGGCGGGCAAACGTGTCGTCGCTGTGGCGGCGGGTTTCAGTCACAGTGCGGCTTTGTGCAGCGACGGCACCGTGGTGTGCTGGGGGGACAATGACTCGAAGCAACTGGGGGATGGTGGCAGCGCGCGCAGTCCGGTGCCGGTGGCGGTGGTGACTTCGGGCGTGCTGTTGGGAAAAACAGTGGTCGCGATTGCCGCAGGGTACAGTCACACCCTGGCACGATGCTCCGATGGCACGGTGGTGGCATGGGGATCAAACGCGAACAAACAACTGGGAAACAACAGCACGGCGAACAGCAATCTTCCGGTGGCGGTGGACACGGCAGGGGTGCTGAACGGAAAGTTCGTGACGCAGATCGCGGCGGGGGGCGATGGCAGCATGGTGATATGCTCGGACGGCACGGTGGCGGCATGGGGCAGCAATGATCGCGGCCAGGTCGGAAACAACACGGTGGGCAGCAGTTATGGCACGCCGCAGGCGGTGGACTTGAGCACAGCGCTGAGCGGAAAGACGATCACGGGCATCGGCGCGGGCTTCCGGCATGGTCTGGCGGTGTGCGCGGATGGCAGCATGTCTGCATGGGGATCCAATGTTTACGGACAGCTCGGCATCAACAGCGTGGTGGACAGTCAGGTGCCAGTGACGGTACTCACCAGCATGCTGGACGGCACGGAGCGCTTCGTGGCGGCCACGGGCGGCTGCTACACGAATCATGTGCTGGCGATTGTCGGCACGACGGCACCGGAGCCGATGATTGTGGTGGAGCAGCCTGCGGGAACGAGCATCGCCGATGGTTCGAGTCAAAACTATGGCACCACCCTGAACGGCACGACAAAGACCCGCACGTTCATCATCAAAAACACCGGCACGGCGACGCTGGGAGGCATCGATATCACCATCACTGGCAGCGCGGCTGCTCAGTATGCATTGACCACCAGTCCTGCAACGAGCGTGGCACCGGGAGACTCGACCTCTTTCACGCTGGCCTTCACGCCGATCTCGACCGGGCCTAAACCGGCCACACTGCGCATCGCCAACAACGTCAGCGGCACGTTGAATCCGTTCGATATCACGCTGTCTGGACTAGGATCCGCCGCGCTGCCGCTCGTTTATACGACGGGCGCCGAGGTGCCTGCCACTGCCAATGGCTTCACGGCGGGTGGAAAATCCGTCACCATCAATGCCGCCACGCTGAACTATGCGCCAGTGACGGGCACGAGGTTGATGGTTGTGAACAACACTGGCACGGGGTTCATCAGCGGTGCGTTCAGTAATCTGGCCCATGGCCAGGTGGTCCCGCTCACATACAACAGCATCACCTACAACTTCATTGCCAGCTACTATGGTGGCACCGGCAACGATCTGGTGCTGCATTGGGCCGGCAATCGGCTGCTGGCCTGGGGCACAAATAGCTCCGGCACCTTCGGTAACAACAGCACAGCCAGCAGCAATGTGCCCATGGCGGTTGACATGTCCGGAGTGCTGTCCGGCAAGACCGTGGTCGCCGTGGCCGCAGCCGAGCATCACAGCCTTGCGCTTTGCACGGATGGCACGCTGGCCGCTTGGGGCGCGAACAATGCGGGTCAGCTAGGAGATGACACGACCACGAATCGACTCGTGCCGGTGCTGGTGAACACGACCACGGGCGTCTCGGCGCTGTTTGGCAAAACCGTCGTCGCCATCGCCGCAGGCTATGATTTCAGCATGGCGCTGTGTTCCGATGGCAGCGTGGCAACGTGGGGCGTCAATAGCGTCGGCCAGCTCGGGGACAACTCGACGACGGACCGTCATGCGCCCGTGCTGGTGAACACGACGGGTGTGCTGGCGGGCAAGAGCGTGACCACGATTTCTGCCGGCCTTGATTTCTGCCTCGCGCAGTGCGCAGATGGCACGGCAGCAGCCTGGGGGGCGAACAGCATCGGCCAGCTCGGCAACGACAGCACGACGGACAGCGCCGTGCCCGTGGCCGTGAGCATGGCGGGCGTTTTGGCAGGCAAATCGGTGACCGCAGTGGCGGCGGGGCATTACCATGGCCTTGCCCTCTGCACCGATGGCACGTTGGCGGCTTGGGGTGACAACACCTTTGGCGAACTGGGCAACAACAGCACAGAAGGCAGCGCGGTCCCTGTCCAGGTCAGCAGCGGCGGACCGCTGACCGGGAAGACGCCGGTCTCCGTCGCCGCAGGGCAGTTTCACAGCCTGGCCCTATGTGCGGATGGCACGCTGGTGACTTGGGGTGACAACACGACCGGTCAGCTTGGCCTCAACGGCATCACCGAGAGCCATGTGCCCGTGGTCGTCACATCTTCCGGCGTGCTTGCTGGCAAAATGGTGTCCTTGATGACCTCCGGCCAGTCACACAGCATGGTTTCGCTTACCGATGGCACTTTGGCAGCATGGGGTGACAATGCACTCGGACAGATCGGTGACGGCACAACCACGGGCCGCTTCCTGCCGGTCGCCATAAATACGACAGCCTTGGCTGCAGGGGAGCGCATCACCAAGGCTGGCGGTGGTGCCACCGCATCACACAGCATGAGCATCGTGGCCATGCCGCTGGCCAGCGGCGGCGCGCCGGTGGTCAGCACGAACGCGGCGGAGAGCATCAACAAGACCAGCGCCACGCTCAAAGGGCTGGTCAATCCGAGCGGCACGGCCACGACGGCCTATTTTGAGTACGGCCTGACGACAAGCTACGGCAGCGTCATTCCTGGAGTGCCTCAATCGGTGGGCAGCGGCAGCGCATCGCAGACTGTCACGCAGCCGCTCACCGGCCTGGAGCCGAACACGCCCTACCATTTCCGCATCGTCGCCAGCAACACGAACGGCACGGTCGTCGGTGATGATTTCAGCTTTGTGACACTTCAGGATCCGCCGGTGGTCATCACCAGCGGGGTCAACCCGAACAACATCACCAACACCACCGCCATCCTGCCCGGCACGGTGAACCCGAACGGCCGGGCGACGACGGTGTACTTCGAGTTTGGCCTCACCGACCAGTATGGGAACACCACCGCGCCGCAAAACCTCGCCGCCGGCTCCAGCAATGTGAACGTGACCGCACCGGTCAGCGGCCTGACGCTCGGCACGACCTACCACTTCCGCATCGTGGCCGAAAACAACGGCGGCACGGCCCACGGTGAAGACGCGATATTCACCACCACCTCGATCTCCGCTCCGACCCTCGGCACTGTATCCGCCAGCGGCTTCACCACGACTGGTGCGACGCTCAATGGCAGCGTCAATCCGAACGGCGCCATCACGAACGCTTTCTTCGAATATGGACTCACCACGACCTACACGAACGTCACCGGCACGACGGGCATCGCGGCCGGAACTTCTGCGGTGAATGTCGCCTTGCCGGTCTCTGCTCTGGCTCCGGGCACGCTGTATCATTACCGGCTCGTCACGGAAAACAGCGCGGGCATCACCCGCAGCGGTGACGCCACCTTCACCACGCTGCCGCTGCCGCCCATCGTCGAAACGCTGGCCGCCACGCCGCTGAGCACCACCAGCACGAGGCTCCACGGCACGGTGCGTGCGCAGAACGGCACTGCTGTCGTCACCTTCGAGTACGGCACGGATGGAGTGAACTTCCCGAACTCGCTTACTGCCACCCCGTCGCCGGTCACGGGGGATGCGGTGACCAATGTCAGCGTCGATCTCACCAACCTGCTCCAGTTCACCACCTACCACTTCCGCGTGCGTGCGGTGAGCAGCGGCGGCAACACGCCCGGCGGCATCCTCACCTTCCAGCCGCAGGTCATCTCCGGCCTGCTCCAGCAGTTCCCGAATGCTCCACCGGCATCGAATGGCACCCTCACGGTCACGCTGGCTCCCACGGGGCTTTTGAGCGGCTGGCGCTTCGTGGGCGAGCATCGCTGGCGTGCCTCCGGCGAAACCGCGACCGGTTTGGTGCATGGGTCGCGTGTGATCGAGTTCCGCCCGGTGCCGGGTTACCTCCAGCCGGGCACGGATTCGGTGAACGTCACCGCCGCCGGTCAGGTGGCGGACTATGAATACTACGCCACGCCCTCCGCAGGCAGCGGCGGCATTCACATGGTGCTGAAGCCGGATACGTTGGCGCAGGCCGTGAACGAAACCGATCGCGGCCAGTGGCGGCTGCTGGGCGAGACGACATGGCGCGACAGTGCGACGACAGCCTCGTCTCTTCCGGCGGGCAGTTACCTCGTGGAGTGCAAGGCTGTCTCCGGCTACTCCACGCCGGTGCTTGTGAACATCGTCGTCAGCAGCGGGCAGACGGTGAACCCGACCATCGTGTATGCGGATGCCTTCAGTCCGACGGGCACGCCGCCATCCGTTCTGACCTTCAGCACCGTCTCCACCGATGCCACGAAGCCTTACGGCTATGTCGGCCAGATCCGCAGCCACTCGGGGCTCGGCACAGGCTTCGCCGTCAAACAGCGCGTCGTCGCCACGGCGGGGCATGTCGTGTTTGATGAAGGCACGCTCGCCTCGGTGCAGGGCTTGCAATGGCTGCCGCAAGCGGACGCGGGCGGCCATGAGCCGCTGCCGGTCACACCGCGCGGCTACTATTTGATCGACGGTTATGCCACCCAGCGTGCCACGGAGACTCCCGGATCATTCTCCCTCGCCTCACGCCAGAAGGACGTGGCCGCGTTGTATTTCGTGAACGACACGGACGCGGCGCGCACCGGCTTCGCTGGCTTCCTGGCGAGCGACTTGACCAACAACGAGTTCCTGATCTCCAACGCACAGAAGATGCTCGTTGGCTATCCGGTAGACGGCATCGCAGCGCCGGACCAAGGGCGCATGCACGCCACACCGGCGGCCAATTTGAGCTTCACCGGGCTGACGGACCGTGTCTTTGCCACCATCGGCGTCCGCAGCACCGGCGGCAACAGCGGCGGGCCGCTCTGCGTGCAGCACACGAATGGAAACTGGTATCCCGCCGCCATCTACCTCGGCGGAGCCACGCAGAGCATCGTGCGCGCCATCGACAGCGCCGTCATCCAGCTTTTCGACACCGCGCAACAAAGCGGCATCGACGATCAAGGCTACACCGGCGGCGGCATCACCCACACCGGATACGCGGCGGGCGGCGGCACAGCCAGCAAAGGAGCCGCCATCATCAACATCACGCCTGCAGGTTCGGGCTGGCGACCCTTGGGATCGACGAAATCCTTTACCTTCAGCGGGAACACCCGTTCTGATCTCACACCAGGCACCATGTTCGTCGAGTTCGTGCCAGTGAGCGGCTACCAGACTCCTGTGAACCAAACCATTGTGGTGGTCGCCAGCAGCACGGAGACCTACGCCATCGAATTCCTGCCCAGCCTCACTCCGCAGGAAAGCTGGAGGCAGGTAAACTTCGGCACCACCGCCAACAGCGGCAGCGCCGCCGACAGCGCCGATCCTGACCTCGACGGGCTGAACAACGCCGCCGAATACACCGCCGGGACCAATCCGAACAGCGCGGCGGACGTGTTCAAGGTGCAGACCGCGCAGAAAAGCGGCAGCACCTTCACCCTGACCACCGCAGGCAAAAACGGCCGCACCTACATCCTGGAGCGTAACGCCACGCTGGGCGGCACCTGGGACACCGTCACAACCCAGGGACCGCTGGGCAGTGATGGCACCGTGACGCTGACCGACCTGGCCACCCTGGCGGGGAAGGCGTTTTACCGCATTCGCGTCACAGGGCCGTGATCATCTGAATCATTTCATTTTGCCAGCCAATGAAAGTCTTCCGTCTTCCTTTCCTCGCCATGTGGATGGCGTTGATGGCGGGCGGCATTCATGCGGCACCAGGGGATTTGGACACGTTGTTTGGCACCGCTGGCAAAGTCACGACATCAATCGGCGGCGGTGATGACCGCGGGCATGCGGTGGTGATGCAGAGCGACGGCAAGCTGGTGGTGGCGGGGTATTATTACAACGGCAGCAACAACGACTTTGCCGTGGTGCGCTATAACGCCGACGGCACGCTGGACACGAGCTTCAATGGCACTGGCAAGGCGACCTGCGACTTCGGC
>NZ_JAXMIH010000021.1 GCF_034366625.1 Prosthecobacter sp. | reverse complement strand
CAGCAGGGTGAACTCGCCGGAAGTCAGGGGAATTTCTGCGCCGTCGTGCAGCAGGACATGGCTGTTGACGTCCAGCCGGAACGGGCCGAAAGCCAGCGCCTCCGCTTCTTTCGGCGCAACGACATTCGCGCCGCCGCGCCGCAGCACCGCGCGCACGCGGGCGAGCAGCTCCTGGGCGCCGAACGGCTTGGTGAGGTAGTCGTCCGCGCCGAGTTCCAGACCGGCGATCTTGTCCGTGACCTGGGCTTTGGCCGTGAGGATGATGACCGGGATGGTGGCGGTGCGCGTGTCGGCTCTCAGGCGTTTGAAAATCTGCACGCCGTCCAGGCCGGGCAGCATCAGGTCCAGCACGATGAGCGCCGGTGAATGTTCCAATGCCGCTGGCAGGGCCTGCAGGCCGTTGGCAATGCAGACGGCCTCATGGCCTTCCCGCTCAAGGTGCAGGGCGATGAGTTCGGCGATGTCCGACTCGTCCTCGACGATTAAGATCTTGCTCATGGTGCAGGCAGTTGCCCCGCCGTCAGGCGTGGGGCAAATGCATGATGGTGACGAAGCCGTCACATGGCAACCAACTTGCTCTGGCGATTCACGGCGTCCGTGACAGTTTCGTCACGGGCGCGGGCTTGGAGCAGTTCCTGCGCTGTGCTTGTTCGTTTCATCACGCCCATTCACGCCTCGGCATGAGAATTCTCATCGTCACAGACACGTTCCCGCCGGACATCAACGGCGTGGCCCGCACGCTCAATACCTTGGGCGAGGGGCTGGAACGCCGTGGTCACACCGTCCAGGTGGTCACCACCGTGGAGGCGGCGGACGCCACCGGCTTGCAGCGCCAGGTCATGCACTCGATGCCCTTGCCCGGCTATCCGGGCCTGCGCTTCGGCTTCGCCTCCCTGCGGCAGATGCTGGAGGTCTTCGACGACTTCCGGCCCGAGGTTCTCTACGTGGCCACGGAAGGGCTCATGGGCATTGCGTCGATTCGCGCGGCCGGCAAGCGTGGCATCCCTGTCGTGTCAGGCTTCCACACCAATTTTCAAACCTACCTCGAAGATTACAACCTGCCCGGCCTGGAGCCGCTGGCGCAAGGCATCCTGCGCGGCATTCACAATCAGACCGCGCGCACCCTCACGCCCTCGACGGACACCGCTCACATGCTGGAGCGCTGGGGCATTCAAAACGTCGGCGTCCTCGGTCGCGGTGTGGACACGGACTTGTTCGACCCGCAACGCCGCAGCACGGCCCTGCGACAGAGCTGGGGCGCGGATGACGCCACCCCGGTGGCGATCTACGTCGGCCGCATCGCGGCGGAAAAGAATCTGGAACTGGCGGTGCGCGCCTTTGCCGCGTTCCATCAGGTGCAGCCGGAGGCGCGCATGGTCTTTGTCGGCGATGGGCCGCGTCTGGCGGCCTTGCAGGAGGAGCACCCGGAGTTTCACTATGCCGGCTCCCGCACGGGAGAGGATCTGGCTGCGCATTACGCTTCGGGGGATGTGTTCCTGTTTCCCAGCACCACCGAAACCTTTGGCAATGTCGTGCTGGAGGCGCTGTCCTCGGGTCTCGGCGTGGTGGCGTTTGACTACGCCGCGCCGCGTCTCCTCATCCGCTCCGGTGAAAACGGCTGGGTGGCCCCGCTGGCGGATGAGCCGGCGTTTCTCCATCAGGTGCGCGTGGCCGCCGCCGCGTGGAATGACCGCGCCCTCCGCTTCGCCGCGCGGCAAACAGCATTTGACCTCGGCTGGGCGCGTGTGATTGAACAGTTCGAGCAGGAACTCGCCACGGTGATGCAATCCCCAAGCCCTCTGAAACCATGAGCCACAGTCCTCAGTCCGACGGCGGCGACAAGACCAAGCTGCGGTTCAAGACCCTCTTCATCTCCGACGTGCACCTGGGCATGCCGGACAGCAAGGCCGCGCAGGCCGCTCATTTCATCCGCCACTGCCTGTGTGACAAGCTCGTGCTCAATGGCGACATCATCGACGCCTGGCACCTGCGCCGCCTCGGCGGCTGGAACAAGAGCCACACCAACTTCATCCGCACCGTCCTGCGCAAGATGGAAAAGGAGAACACGCAGATCATCTACCTGCGCGGCAACCACGACGACATCCTCGACCGCTTCATCCCCATCCAGTTTGAGAGCTTCACCATCACCGACGATCACGTTCACAACACCCCGAAGGGCGACTACCTCGTCGTGCATGGCGACGGCTTCGATGCCGTCACCAGCAAACACGCCTGGCTCGCCAAGCTCGGCGGCTTTGGCTACAACGCGCTGCTGCGCCTCAACCGCATTTACAATGGCTACCGCCGTCTGCGGGGGAAGGATCCCTTCTCCTTCAGCGCCTGGATCAAGCACAAGGTGAAGTCCGCCGTCAGTGCCGTGGGGCAGTATGAGGAGCAGTTGCAGCACCTCGCACGCCAGCGCGGCTGCATCGGCATCATCTGCGGCCACATCCACAAGGCGGACAACAAGCTTGTCGGCGACACGCATTACCTCAACTCCGGCGACTGGGTCGAGTCCATGACCGCCATCGTTGAAAACTTCGACGGCAGCTTCGAGATCATCAGCTACCCCGACTTCTGCCGCCTCACCCATCGCGATCCCAAAGGCGCCGCGGCCGAGTCTGAAGATTCGTTTCCTCCCGAAGCTTCAGCAATTCCAATGTAGCAAAACCGACACATTGGGCCACTCTATCCCCATGCAAGAACACATCCTCTCCACCTTCAATCACTCGCTGGAAAGACTGCGCGGCGATGTCCTGGCCATGGCCAGCATGGCGCGGAAGAATCTCGCCAGCGCCATGCGCGGCCTGCTGGAGCGCGACACCGATCTCTGCAACTCCGCCATCGCCGCCGACCAGGACGTCAATGAGCTTGAAAAGGCCGTCGATAAGCTCGGCATGCAGATCCTCGTGAAGTTCCAGCCCACCGCGCACGACCTGCGTCAGGTCATGGGCACCATCCGCGTCGCCAACAACCTCGAACGCATCGCCGACCAGGCCTCCAGCATCGCCAAACGCGCCCGTTTCATCAACAACCTGCCCGAGTTCGCCGAGGTGAAGCTCATCCAGCCCGTGTACTCGATCTGCGATCACAATCTCGACGCCAGCCTGCAGGCCTTCCTCAACGCCGATCCCGAAGCCGCCACCGCCGCCCGCCTGCTCGACAAGGAACTCGATGCCGCCGAAAAGGCGCTCGACCGCGAATTGATCACCGTCATGGAGTCCCATCATTCGGAACTCGAAGGCTACATCCACCTCATCTTCGTCGCCCGCTTCCTCGAACGTGTCGGCGATCACGCCAAGAACATCTGCGAAGACACCATCTTCATCGAGCGCGCCGAAGACATTCGCTTCACCAAGGACAAGCGTGCCGAGATCGCCGCCGCTGCCGCCTGAGCGGCGGGAAAGAGAAAGACAAAGCTGAGCCGAGCAGCCTGGCGGGCTGCGAGTCAGACAATGCGAAGCATTGGGCGTAGCCCGAGACGAGCGTGAGGCGCGAGCGAGTCAAAATCTGAGACGCTGAGAATTCTGATTTCCCATTTCAGCTTTCAGCTTTCAGTTTTTCAGTTTTTCAGTTTCCTCTCCCTACCGCCTGAGCGCCAGGATCAGCTCATCCACCTTGCTGGCAAGGATCTGCACCTCGCTCTGCGTGGGCGGATCGCTCACCGCCATCCCCAGGGTGGCCACGGCGTTGCTATTGCTGCTGCTGGTGGCGATGGCGTCCGTGAGTTGCTGGAGCGAGACCTCGCCGGGAGCGCCCGGCAGTCCTTGCTCGCCCTGGATGCCTTGCGGCCCCGTGCTGCCATCGCTGCCGTTGCTGCCGTTGCTGCCCGTCTCGCCCTGCGGGCCGGTGGGGATGCCAAAAATGAAGTGCAGCGTGCCGTCGGTCACCTCGACCACCACCTGGGCCGGAGTGCCCGTCGGCAGCGTGTTGGTGCCATCGACGATGGCGGCAGTGATGCTCTGGATCGCGTCGATGAGATCCTTGAGGCCGTTCAGTTGGCCGCGCATCTGCACCGCGTCGATCTCGGTGCCGGCCTGGGTAGG
>NZ_JAXMIH010000020.1 GCF_034366625.1 Prosthecobacter sp. | reverse complement strand
CAAAATTGGTCACGCCGCCATCGGCGCGTCAAACGGGCAACGCCCAGCCGCGTGACCTCTTGACGCGCTTTGAAGGGAGCGCGGGCACTCCTGCCCGCTGTGTGGAAAGAAGAAGCGGAGAAGAGTCTCCGCGCTCCTCTCCCTACCGCCTCAGCATCACGATCAGCTCATCGATCTTGTTCGCGATCTGCTGCACCTCGCTCTGCGTCGGCGGATCGCTCACCGTCATTCCCAGCGTGGCCACGTTGTTGCTGTTGCTGCTGGTGGTGGCGATGGCGTCGGTAAGTTGCTGGAGAGAAACCTCGCCGGGAGCGCCCGGCAGGCCTTGTTCACCCTGGATTCCCTGCTGACCCTGGCCGCCATCGCTGCCGCTGCTGCCCGTCTCACCCTGCGGGCCGGTGGGGATGCCAAAAATGAAGTGCAGCGTGCCGTCGGCCACCTCGAGGGTCACCTGGGCCGGAGTGCCCGTCGGCAGCGTGTTCGTGCCATCGACGATGGCGGCGTTGATCGTCTGGATGGCATCGATGAGATCCTTGAGGCCGTTGAACTGCCCGCGCATCGGCGCGGACTCGATCAAGGCGTTCGTGGCTGGGTAGGCGGGGTCGTACATGGGAAGAAAAGTGGAAAGGCTGAAAACTGAAAAACTGAGCCGAGCAGCCTGGCGGGCTGCGAGTCAGACAATGCGAAGCATTGGGCGTAGCCCGAGACGAGCGTGAGGCGCGAGCGAGTCAAAAGCTGAAATGAGAAAGCAGAAAGCAGAGCCGAGCGGAGCGAGACAGACGGGAGGGGAAAAAGCTGAAATGAGAAAGCAGAAAGCAGAAATGGAGGCTCTGATTCTGGATTTCAGTTTTCAGCATTTCAGCTTTCAGCTTTTGTTTCGTTCACGGCGCTCTCTCCGTCGCTTCATCGCTCCACGTTCCCGGACCGGCGGAGCCGATGGCGCGGACGCGGAAGGCATAGACCACGCCGGGGGTGAGGCCGGGCACGAGGATTTTGGCGGTGGTACCGGTCTTGAGCGCCGCCCAAGGCGGGTTGCCATCGTGCAGGCGTTGCTGCCACTCGTAGGTGCTCGCTCCGGCCACCGTTTTGCAGCGCAGCTCGATCTCGCCCTCATTGTCCGTGGCGGTGGCCTTCAGATCACCCGGAGCGGGGAGCTGGCCCACGGGCGCACCCGTGCTGCGCAGTGGGAAGCCCGTGCTTGCCAGCGCGGCCAGATCACTCGGCGTCACCGCCTCGCAGTTGTTGGCACGCGCGGTGATCACCGTGTCCCACGCGAGTTCCTTGGCATCCCGTTCCTGGCGTCGCTGATCCAGCACAGTCTGGGCGGCGTCCACCGCCGCATCGGCGGCGGCCAGATCATCCTGCGCCGTCTGCACCTGCGCATCCGTCGGCACGCGGGTGGGGGCAGGGTAGGCCGCGTTGCCGGTCATCGCGGTGATGTGGTTCGCGCCCAGCGAGACTTTCTCCGGCACGGTTCTCTTTTGCAGTTCGAGTTTGAATTTGGTCATGGTTCGATTCCTCGGTTTGGGTTGGATGGGTGGCGTCACCGGCCCGGAGGCGTCAAATCGCAGCCCTTGATCCATGCGGAGCGGCGGGCTGGAGTCGAATCTGAGGGACATGGCGGTGGCGTCATTGCAGCGCCTAGTTCATCACAAAACCCGCCGCGTTTCGCCGCCAGTGATTTAGGCATCCACACTATCCTGCGGACGCCCGTTTTTCCGCCAGTCCTGCTTCACGCGGTCCACCTCCGCATCCAGCTCCACCACAGAAATACCGAGGGCCATGCAGAGCCGGAATTTGGTGGCCTCCCCGATGCCATGCCGCGCATGCTCCACATGCTGCACTTGCGCTCGGGAAACGAAGGCTAGCTCCGCCAATTCTTCCTGGGACAAATGGCAGCCCAGCCGACGCTGCTTGAGGCACCAGCCCAGCACCTCCAGGTGCAGCCGCACTTCATCCTTCATCTCATCACGTGACAAGGCCATTGCTGGGCAGGGTTGGGTTGCAATGAATGCCTAGAAAACTAGGCAGGTGCCTCGGAGGTGTCCAAAGGAATCAGGCTCATGCGGCCATTTTAAAGAAAAATTCAACTCATGGAACCGGCGTTCCTTAGCCACCTTCGGCACTTCATCGGGTTGGACTGCCCGACTGCTTGGCTCATGCCGCAGACCCCACCGACTGCAACTGCGGACAACATGCCCTCATATCGAAGGCACCATGACCCCATGTTGACCCCAACATGCCCCCATATCGTGGGCAACATGACCCCATGTTGACCCCAACATGCCCCCATATCGAGGGCACCATGACCCCATGTTCACCCCAACATGCCCTCATATCATGGGCACTATGACCCCATGTTGACCGCAACATGCCCTCATATCGAGGGCACTATGACCCCATGTTCACCTCAACATGCCCTCATATTGACCTCAAGATGATCTCATATCGAGGGCACGATGAGCTCATTCGGGCCTCGCATGACCTCCTAGCGGGGGCACTCCGACCCCGTAATGGCCTCAGAGTGAGGTTGAAACGTCCCTTTAACTGTTTATATGAACAGTCCATGAAGGCCAGCATCGCCGGAGGCGTCATTCACAGCACCGACTACTTCAGCTCGCGCGACCGGGACGAAGGCCGGGCCTGGCTGGTCATGCATCTCACGGACTGGCATGTGCTGCTCCCGCACGGTTGTCCGCGCCTCCCCACGGCGGCGCATGCGCGGCCCGTCACCGACTGCCACGAGCAGGACGGCTGGCGCTGGCGCTTGGAACTCGGCGATTGGTCCATCCCGCTGCCACGCCGCCAGATCATCGGTCCCCGGCCCTTTTTGCCTGATCCCTACTCCATCACCGAACGCACGCTCACGCTCTACGGCAGCGAACTGAGCCGAAATTCCGGCCAGTCCTTCTTCGGCAGCGTGGAGCCCGGCGTCCAAGTCCACGCCGTCAGCGTGCTCTACCTCGTGCGCGAAACCCGCCACGGCGAAAAGCCCAAAGACCGCCACAGCGCCCTGTCCCGCTACCACGCCAAAATGCGTCAGCGTGAAGGCCACCGGTGAAGATGACGGAATGAGAGAAGAGAGAGAAAGAGATGCCAGCCGTCTAGCCCTCTCTTGACGCAAGCAAAAGAATCGCTTCTCATCAACCATATAGGCTTAGAAACGCGACGCCATGAAACAACGTGCTATCAAAGATATCTGCCAACTCAGTGAACAGGATCTGTTCCGTGAAGTCTCGGCAGGAATGAATCTTGCGATTTTGAACGCTCTCGCGATCGAGATCGACGCGCAAGCTCTATATGCCGCGCAGAGCAACGGCTACGATATTCTCATTGCAGTTGCCCGCGAAGAGGCGGCCAAGGCGCTCATTTTGTTTGATGCTATTCGATGCCCCCGGCAGTCGCCAAACTTTCCACGCCAAGTTCAACGTTTCAACGATCACTTAGCGAAGGGCATTTATGCAGAAATGTGCGAGTGGGAGCCTTCCTCGAAAGCAGACCTTCAAAAATACCTGAAACTGGAGCGCCAACAGTTCTATTCTGACGGTCCGAATGACGTGGACTGGATATTTCCCAATCGCATTCTTCACTCACGGGAACGCAATATGTATGTTGATTACGTTAAATCAGCCGATGAGCATTTTTGGTTAAATCCATTTAAACACAAGCGAGCTTTCAAACACCACACGCCTCGAGTTGTTGAAATTGCCAAATCACTGAAAGCGACCGGATGTACCCACCCCGCATCGCTTGCAGCAATCGCCGCCAAATGGCGGCCCACTTCGATTGATGACGATTATACCCGTCAAAAGCTCCGCGAATTGAACCACAGTACTTTAGCGGAACTTGAGGTTCAGAAGCTCATCGACGAGTCGGACAAATCCGCCATAGACACTATCGTCAACTACCTGCCTTATCCTCTTCACGATGCCGATCTCTCTTTGATCAATGTGGAGATAAATGACCTGGAACGGATACAACAGACCTACTCCGGAGCATGAATGACTTGGAGAAAAATCTAACGAACATGAAAGGGTCAGCATGAAAGGGTCAGGGGTTGATAGTTGACAGAATACTCAGTTTGTCACGAATCGACTCCTGACCCTTTCATGCTATATAGAGGAGCTTCGATTAAATCCGCGCATCTATGAGTTTGAACGTTTCCCGATCTGCATTTAACTGAATCAGAAAACCCATATTTAAAATGAGCACGCCGTTGTATTATTCACCCGAGTTGCTGCGGCAAGCACAATCCGGCGACCCTGAAGCCCAAAAGAACCTGGCTCTGTGTTATGGCGATGGCAACGGAATCGCAAGAGACAATTTGGAGGCGGCAAACTGGTGCCGCAAGGCTGCTGACCAAAATTTCCCCGATGCTCAATTCTTATTGGGACATTTGTATATGGAAGGAATTGGAGTCGGAAAGAATTCAACTGCGGCCGCAAATTGGTTCAGGAAAGCTGCCGTGCGTGGGCATGTGCCTTCGCAAAATATGCTCGGCAAACTTTACGGCGATGGTGACGGCGTCCCGCAGGATGCTAGAGAAGCCGTAAAATGGTTCAAACTCGCCGCAGAAAGTGGGGATGATGCAGCCATGGTCAACTTGGCTTGTAATTACCTTGAGGGTAAAGGCGACGCTGTACCAAAAGATGTAAAAGAAGCGGCGAAGTGGTTTCGAAAAGCGGCGGATCTGGGAAATGTCATCGCACAGGAAGGTATGGCTTATTGCCACAGTCTTGGAATTGGCGTCCCCCAGGATTCGCGTGAATTTCAAAAATATTTTGCTAAAGCCCGGGGTCTTGAGACTTCGCCATCACAAGGACGCGGCTGTTTAATCATGCTTCTTTTTATCCCAGCCATGCTCTTTTGTGCGTCCAAGTTCATCAGTAGTTTGGGATGAGCAAATGTGGAATCGGCGGCGAAGAAGAGAAGAAGATGCCTGGCATTATGCGCTCGTTCTGCGGCGCCTTGAGACTGCCTCGAAACGTGGACAATGATTGACACCCGCGGTATGAAGCGGGTAAAACTGGCCGCATGCTTCGTCTTGCTGCCATCCTTTGCGTTTCCTTCGTCGCATGCCTCCCATGTCTGGCACAAGCCCAGGAGCGCAGGCTGCCCGAACTCGCCGCCAATCTCGACGCACTACTGAACTTCGGGGAAACGGTGTCAGGCTGCAACGCGCTGACAAACTGAGCGTCTCACGCCGCCACCGGCGCGTCAAACCAGCGGTCGTGTTCTTTGATGAGGTCGATGAGGCGTTCGACGGCTTCGCCTTCGGGGATGTTGAACTTCACGGCGGTCTTGCCGACGTAGAGATTGATCTTCTCAGGAGCGCCGCCGACGTAGCCGAAGTCGGCGTCGGCCATTTCGCCGGGGCCGTTGACGATGCAGCCCATGACGGCGATGCGCACGCCTTTGAGATGGCCGGTGGCGGCGCGGATTTTCTGCGTGGTGGTTTGCAGATTGAAGAGCGTGCGGCCGCAGCTCGGGCAGGCGACGTAGTCGGTCTTGAAGATGCGCACGCCGGCGGCTTGCAGGATGTTGTAGCTGATGCGCAGTGCCTGGCCCGGCGCGTCTTCGCCGTTCACGATGACGGCATCGCCGATGCCATCGCACAGCAGCGAGCCGATGTTGGTGGCGGCGACGAGGAGGTTTTCGGTGAAGTCGTCCGGCGTTTCTGCTTTCTGCTTTCCGATTTCCGCTTTGAAGGTGTCCTTGAGCAGAATCGGATGCCGTGGCTGCAATTTGGCCGCGAGCAGACGATACGCGGCGATCACGGGCAGCTTGAGACCGTCTTTGATGGTGACGAGCCTGGCTTCAGCACTGTCATAGAGGCTGGCGATGGCGGCGGCGTCGCGCGGGTCGATTTCGATGACGCCGCTGTCTTCGATGACGATCTCCGGTTTGTAGTCGCCGAGCTTGTCGATCTTGTGGGCGACAGCGTCCCATTTCTTGCGTGTGGTGAAGACAGGGACGGTTTCGTGGCCGCCGGTTTTAACGCCATTGATTGTGAGCACCTGCGATTCGCGGCGCACGTAGTCGAAGGGATCGTAGCTGACCGCTGGCGCGTTTTCGATGCGCTCAAAGTGCGCTGGAAGACCTTCGTTGTAGGGCTTCACGAGCTGCTGGGCGACGGGGATCTCGAAGATGGCATCTTCGGTCAAGGAAACGCGCACGGTGTCGCCGATGCCATCGGCGAGCAGCGAGCCGATGCCGATGGCGCTCTTGATGCGGCCGTCTTCGCCGTCACCGGCCTCCGTGACGCCGAGATGGATGGGGTAATTCCAGTCGGAGCCGAGTTTGTTCAAATGCGCGACGAGCAAACGATAGGCCTCGATCATGACCTTCGGATTGCTGGCCTTCATCGAGAAGAGGAAGTTGTGGTAGCCCTGCGCGCGCGAGATGCGAGCGAACTCGAGGGCGCTCTCCACCATGCCGAGCGGCGTGTCGCCATGGCGGTTCATGATGCGGTCACTGAGCGATCCGTGGTTCGTGCCGATGCGCATGGCGCGGCCGAGGCGGAGGCATTCTTTGACCAGCGGGACGAATTGCTCCTCCATGTAGGCCACCTCGGCGGCGTACTCGTCATCCGTGTATTCTTTGACGGCGAACTTCTTCTTGTCGGCATAGTTGCCGGGATTCACGCGGACTTTTTCCACCCACTTCACGGCTTCCATCGCGGCGTCGGGTTTGAAATGGATGTCGGCGACGAGCGGCACGTCGCAGCCCGCCTTGCGCAGGCCGTCGCGGATGTGCTGGAGGTTTTCGGCGATGACGCGGGTCTGGGCGGTGACGCGGACGATCTCGCAGCCGGCCTCGGCGAGACCGAGCGCTTCCTTCACGCAGGCATCCGCATCACGCGTGTCGCTGGTGAGCATGCTCTGCACCACGACGGGAGCACCGCCGCCGATCTGCACCTTGCCGACCAGGACCGGGCGCGTTTCACGGCGCTGGTAATTGTACAGGTCGGAACAGTAGTGGAGCAGGGGTGAGGACATGGCGGGTCGCTAGAATGCCGGATTGAGGCCAAGGCGCAAACGGGAAGCCTCTGGGCGAGGTGTGGCATGACAAGTTTCTTACAAGTGTCTTGCCGAAGGCGGCCCCAGGTGGTAAAAATCGACTCAATATGGCAAATATCGTCGTTATCGAAGATCACCCGCCCGTGCTCAAGCTCCTTTCTACCTTGTGCCGCTCTCAAGGCCACGAGGTCATGGCTTTTGACAATGGCCGCGCCGGACTGGACGCGATTCGCGAGATGAATCCCGATGTGGTGCTGGTGGATCGCCGCCTGGGCGACATCGACGGCTTGGATGTGATGCGCGATGCGCGGGAAGCCTCGCCTGCGACCCGTTTTGTGATGGTTTCCGCCTGCTCCGAGACTCGTGACATCGTGACGGCCATCCGTCGTGGGGCCTGTGATTATGTGACGAAGCCTTTTCAGGCGGAGGAGATCTACAGCGCCGTGGACCGCGCCCTTACCGAGCCGGCGAACCCGCCGCCGACTTCGCGGCAGAAGCTCATCATCCTGTGCCCGAAGAAGGCGGCGTGATGAATGTTGTTGAGTTCGTGAGCGCCCGTCATGCGGTACGCCCGAAACTTTGACCTTTGAACTTTGCGACCACTGACGCATTGGTGCCCATGGAAAACCTCCGCCGCTTGCTGTTTGCCATCTTCGTGTTTGTCCTGGCCGCGCTGCTGTTTTCGTGGTGGCGCCAGGGCAGCGAGGGCTATGGCCTGATGAATTTGCTGCGCGGGGAAAAGCCCGGGCCGGCGGCCCTCACGCCACCAGACAAGCCGAAGCTCGCGCTCGATGAACTGCCCTTGATGAGCCGGCTGAATGACGAGTTTGCCAAACTTTCCGCCGCCGTGCTGCCGTCCGTGGTCAGCGTGACGACCAAGACGGTGCGTCCAGGACAGATGAGCTGGCATCCCTTTTATGGCCTTGTCGGCGAGCGTGCACAGATCGTGCCAGGCCTCGGTTCCGGGGTGATCGTCAGCAAGGAGGGGCATGTGGTCACGAATTACCACGTCATCGAGGGGGTGGCGGAGGTGCAGATCACCACGAATGACAACAAAAAGTATCCCGTGCTGATCCTGGGGGCCAGCAAGGATCGCGACATCGCCCTGCTGAAAATTGATAGCAACCGCACCGACTTTCCCGCGCTGGGCTTTGCGAACTCCGACGAGGCGCGCGTGGGCCAGATCGTGTTCGCGGTGGGCAATCCCTTCGGTTTGAGCGGCACGGTCACGCAGGGCATCATCAGCGCGCGGGATCGTCATTTGAGCGACAGTCAGTTTGATTATCTGCAAACGGACACCGTCATCAATCCCGGCAACTCCGGTGGTCCGCTGGTGAACATCCGTGGCGAAATCATCGGGATTAACGTGGCGATTTACCGTGGTGATGACACCGTGCGCGCCTGGCAAGGCGTGGGTCTCGCCGTTCCGGCCAACGACGCCAAGATGGTGGTGGACGGCATCCAGGCCAAGATCCGTGAGGGCGCCAAGAACGCGGCAACTGTCAGCAGCACAACAGGCAAGGGCTATCTCGGTCTCGAAGTCAGCAGCGAACCGGTGGAAATCGATCCCGTGTGGGGCACCTCACGCCGAGGAGCGCTGGTGACGGACATCAGTCCAAGATCACCTGCCGCCGAAGCGGGACTGCGACCCGGTGACGTGGTGACGAAGTTTCAAGGCATGGCCTTCCGTTCCCCTGGGGACCTGCTGCAGATCATCCGCACCCAGCCGCCCGGCAGCGAGGTGAAACTCGAGGTCATCCGCAGCAACAAGATGGGTGACATCATTGCGAGACTCGGGACCAGGCCTGACGCTGCGCCGTAAAGATGGCCGGCTGCATCACTCGCGTGGTTTCAAAACCAGCCGCTGTCCGCCATGCGTCGGGATGACGCGCAGTTCGTTGCTATGAAACTGAAGTTCGAGGCTGCCATCACTCCAGGTGTCCAGTAGTGGAACATTCTGCTCTTTCGCGTGCTGAACGAGAGACTCGGGCAGCGTCACCTCGGCATCACGCGCGTCGCTGCCGCAGAGGATGGCGCGCGGGCTGGCCTTGAGCAGAAACTCGGCGGTCATCGCGAGATCCAGCTCATGCTGGCTGCGGATCAACACATCGCAGCGCAGGTCGGCGGCGCTGGCGCACAGCCATTTCTCCGCGTGCCACCCCGCATCACTCAGCCAGAGCACCCGCCAGGGTCCGAGATGAAGCATGAGCACCATCGCACGGTCGTCGCCGCGCGCGTTTTCCACCTGCATCATCGGGTACAGCACCCGCGCCTCGATCTTGAAGGTCTTTTCGTCCGACAGAGTGACTCGCTCATCGACGCGCAGCTTGCGCAACGGCGGCGGATTCGGCTGGTCGGCCAGACGGCGCAAAGTCGTGAGCGAGGAATCCAGCCGACCCGGCTCCTGTGTGCTGCAAAACAGCAGGGGTGCGTCAAACGTCTCGCTCACTTGCTCAATGGCTCCGACGTGATCCGCATCGTTGTGGCTCAAGAACACGCCTTGGATCGAATTCACGCCATGGGAATGCAGATAGGGTCGCAGCACCCGGCGGAAATTCGTTTCATCGCCGGTGTCGAACAGCCAGTGGTTTTTTTCGAGCCGCAGATGATTCGCCGCGCCGCCATGCGGCAGTTCGAGCATGCGCCAGACGGCCGGCGCATGCGTGGGGGTTGTGCTGGGTTGAAAATGAAAACTGGCGCCCGGCAGGCCGGCGAACCATGCCGCGCTGGCGATCATCGCCTTCGCCAGCGCCCAGTTGGCATTGTTGAGGATGATCTGCACGCCGGTGAGATGCAGCGCTGCGGCGCAGAGGCTCAGGCAGGTCGCTCCGAGACAGAAGAACGACAGCGGCACCAGCACGCAGTTTGCGATCACCGCCACCGGCGTCACCGATTGGAAGTGCCCGAGGATGAATGGAATGCTGCCAATCCATGCGGCAGTGGAAACGCTCAGATTAGCCGCAAGCCAGTGCCGAAACTGGCTGGATCCACGCTGCCGCCAGTTCGCCAGTTGCGGCGGTAAAAAGGGATCGAGCCGGGTGAAGTGCATCAAGCGTTCCAGCAGTGGCACGGAGCCGATGACGCTGAGCCACAGTACCACGAACGAAAGCTGGAAGCCCGGCATGAAAAGCTGGTGCGTGTCTGCGGCCAGCAGCAGCAATGCGGCAGCTCCGAGGCTGTTTTGCAGCGACGATTCGCGGTCCACCAACGGCGCTCCCATGAAAATCGCCACCATGAGCGCCGCCCGTGCTGCCGAAGGCCGCCAGCCGGTGATGAACGCATACGCAAACACGATGGCGATCATCATCCATAGTGAGATGCTGCGCCGCAGTCCGAGCTGGCGCAGCAGCGCCAGCGCGATCACCCCAAGCAGGGCCACATGCAGGCCGCTGACAGCAAAGACATGCAGCGTGCCGCTGTTGCGAAACGCATCCTCGATCTCGTCAGCCGCCTCGGCGGAGACACCCAGTGCCATCGCACGAATGACAGCCGAGGTTTCAGGGTCGTCCTCCAGGTCCTGCGTGAGCTTCGTGCCGATCCATTGCCTGCAATGTTCTGCCGTCTCGAGAAACGTGCACCACAGAGTCTCATTGTTGTTGCCGATGCGCCGCATGCCCTCCGCATCGAAGCGTGCCACCCGTCCCATGCGCAGCGCATATTCCTGTGCGTCAAAGGTTCCTGGGTTCGACGAGGCACGCGGCAGGTAGATGCTGCCGTGCAGCTCATACAAACCCGCTCCAGGAAAGCGCACGCCTCTGGGCAGCCTCACCAGCAGCGTGGCGGTTTGTTCGATCACCCGTCCCGCCGCCGGAATCTCGATCTTCTGCGTCGTACAGAGTGCATGGGCGCGTCCGTCCGCCGTGGTGTCGAAATCCGGCAGCAGGCTGCCGCGGATCGTGGCAGGCACCGGTTTGTCCGTGGTTTGCAGGGCCAGGCGCAATGGATGGCGGAAGGTTTCGTCCGTACGTGTCTCGTGAATGAAGGCGAAGACCATCGCGATGCCTGGAATCAGCAGCCACGAGCGCCCGCAAAGCAGCGCTGCACCTAGCAGCACCGTGGTGCAGCCGATGAACCACGGGTCGTTTGCACGCAGCCATCCCAGTTCGGCGATGAGGATGCCGCACACCGCCACAAGGGCCAATGCCATCAGCGGATTTGCCCGTGTCCATGTCTGGAGCTTCGCGAGCATCGTCCGCCGGGTTTGAGATGATCACGCCGTCGCGGTGCCGGAGGATCCCGCCTTCGTGCGCTGCTCCATCAGCAGCTTGTACTGCATCTGCTCGATTTCACTCATCTTATGGTGCGCGTTCGCGCTGTGGCGGGTGTTCGGGAAGTTGCCGATCACCTGCTCCAGCATGTCACGGGCGGTTTCATAATCGTGCCGGTGCGTCAGATGCACATCGGCGATGCGGAACATGATGAAGGCCGCGTCATCCACCGGCCAGTCCTTGCTTTGCAGATGCTCCTCCAGCGCCCTCAACGCCGCCTGCGGATCATGCAGGCGCTCGGCATAGACCTTGGCGATTTCTGCCACGGGGAAGGGATCATCTGGCTTCTCCTCCAGCATCTTTTCATAGTGGCTGATCGCACCGGGATAATCGCCCTGGGAGATGCAGGCCGCCGCCTTGGTCATTTCGTCCTGCTCCACCTTTTCGCCAGAGGAGAACACCGCCTCTCCCATCACATCACCAAACCATGGGATGACAAACTTCACCATCAGCAGGGCGCCCGTGACACCCATCAAAATGACGAAGACCAGCTTCATCCCGTCCCCGGCGTCTTTCACGTAATTCCAGAGCAGCATGACGAGCAGGACGGCCAGCAAGACCAGGCAGAGGCGGATGATAAGTTCGCGGTTCATTTGTAGATATGACAACGACGCTATCAAACCGCCCTCCTTCCGCCAAGCGCGAAGTTCATTCATTCTGCCAAATCTCGCGGGATCAGGTCGTTAAGCCCGCATGGAAATCGCGCACTGCCAGTTTGAACCGTGGGTTGGCGACTTCGACCACAACCTCGCCCGTTTTGAAGAGGGCCTTAAACGTGCCGATGCCGCGGGCGCGAAGATTGTCTCTTTCCCCGAGTGCTTCTTCACCGGCTATCCTGACACCGAGGAGTTCGCACGCAAAGGTGCCTTTGCCTCCGATTCACCGCAAATGAAGCGCATTCTCGACGTCACCGCCCGCCACGCCGCTGTGGCCATCGCCGGTTTCAATGAAATGCGAGGCAGCGACCTCTACAACACCGTCGTCGTCGCCCACCACGGCCAGAAGCTCGGCCTCTACAGCAAATGCGCCGCCTACATGAAGTTTCACCAGCAGGGCCGCGACTTTCCCGTCTGGGAGATCGACGGCCTCAAGTTCGGCGTCCTCATCTGCGCCGACGGCGGCTACATCGAGCCCGCGCGCATCCTCGCGCTTAAAGGCGCGCGCGTCATCTTTGCCCCGCACTTCAACTACATCAGCGACAAGGGCCTCATCTCCCACTTCATGAAAGTCCGCGCCGACCACGCGGCCCGCGCCAACGAAAACAGCGTCTATTTCGTACGCGGCAACAACGTCGTCCTTGATCCCACCAAATCCGGCATCACCCGCAGTCCCGGCATTGGCTACGGCGACAGCTACGTCATGGACCCGCACGGCGAGATCCTCGTCCAAAGCCGCCGCCATCAGGAAGACTTCATCACCGCCGAAATCGACCCCCACCACAAACAAGACACCGCCTGGGGCCTCTCGAAGTCGGCGTGGAGCTTCCGCGAGTTCGCGCCGTTCGTGGCGGAGGCGATGAAATAGGCGGCGGTGTTATGGAATGCTTTGGAGAAGCTCGGGGCACGGTGATCACTTGCCGTTTTGTTTGCGCAGCAGGCCGAGCCAGGTGACGAGATAACAAACGCCGATCCAGAGACCAAGGATTCCCAAGGAGGCCATGGCGGGCTGCAGGTTGTGGTAAATGATTCCCATCGGATAGCGGACATCGCCACGCTGCTCCACGCTCTCCTGGTATTTCTTCACACCGCGAATCATGTCGAAGAGATTGACATGCTCACCGGCATGACCCGGGAAGACGATCAGGTTCTGCCAGGATTTGTTGTGCGGCGAGACCTTGTCATAATCCTCGCTCGTTGTGCCATCGAGTGTTTCCCATTCGATCGTTTCACGTTCGCCGCCTGGAGTCAGAAAGACCGGGTAGCGGGTACGGTTGGACATGCGGGGTGTGGACTGGCCGAGGAGGTGGGCCACATCCATGACGCGCTGGGAGCAGTAGCTGGGTACGAAAGTGCTGGCAGCGCGAACGGAGGGGGACATCTCGGGCCGGGTGACGACAAAGCCGCCGAAAAGAATCTGCGGGATAAGGACGAGCGGCACCCAAAGCACGGCCTGCGTGCTGTTTTGCACGAGGGCAGAGATGGCAAGACCGATGACGATGCCAACCAAGGAGGTGGCGATGAGGGCCAGGAGTTTCAGGCCGACGCTGGAAACGAAGACGCTGGTGAGAGTCATCGGGGTGCTAAGGCCGGTATCGCGTGATTGATCCCCGGCAGGTTCTGTGGCTTCCATGAGATTGTCCGCAATCTCAAAGAAAGCGCCCAGCTTCACGATCAAGGTGACGGCGAAGGAATTCTTCCGCTGGCTTTCTACTGCCATGAGGGTCTCCAGACCTTCGGCATCCGCCGCCGCAGGCTGGACGGCCTGGCCTTCTTCAACGACGGCAAAGCCTTCATCAGCGGCCATAGCTCCAGGTGCGGCCGCAGGCGGTGGGAAGAGACGAGCGGTGATTTTTTCACGAAAGACGTCCTGATCAAGGTCCGGCGGATGAAACATATGGGCCACGAAGAGTGTGACGAAGAAAAGCAGCAGAGCCTGAAGGGTCGTGACAGCACCGAGAAAGACGTACTTGCTCTGCAGGTAGCAGTTCATGCCAAGACCGCAGACGCGCTCACGCCGGTAGATGGGAATCTCGCGGACGATCTGTTGGGCACCGTTGCTGCAGCCGAACCAAAGCGTGGCCACGATGCAAAGGAAGGAGCGCAGAACCGCTTCATCGGCCACCCAGCCCACGAGCACGGCGATGAGCAGCGGCTGGGCGGCGAGGAACACGAGATTAAGCGGATCGGCGCGCAGAATGGCCCACTGGCGGGTCAGCAGCACGATGAGACTGCGCAAGTAGCCGCCACCGCGCTGCACCGCTCCTGCTGAGGTGGACACCTCCGTGACTGGACTGCCAAAGTCGGGCCGGAGGACGTGTCCATGGCGTTGCTTGAATTCCTGCAACCATTCCGCTCCGCTTTTTCCCCCTTCGTCCCGGCTTTTGGCGAAAAGTTGATATATTTTGAGCAGGCTGGTCATCCCAAAGTATTCCAGCGCCATTTCCGAAGCCGAACGCAGCCGGAATTCGGAACTGTTGGTGATGGACCGGCTGTGAGTGTCATCGAGATCGATGGGCGTTTCATCTTTCCTGGCATCCGCATGCTCTGTCTCGACGTCACAGACCACGTGTCCGTCCTGGACGAAGATGAGCTTGTCAAAAAGCTGCGCGTTTTCGAGAACGTGCGTGGTGCAGACCACGGTGCAGGTTTTTGCCAGGCTGTTAAGCAGGCTCATAAGAGAGAATTCGGTGGCCGGGTCGAGACCGGAGGAGGGCTCATCAAGAAACAGCACCGAGGGTCTAGACAGCAGCTCTGTGGCGATACTGACACGTTTGCGCTGGCCGCCGGAGAGCTGGGAGATGCGCTTGGTGCGGTGCTCGGCGAGTCCGAGCCGCCCGATGGTTTCATCCACCAGGCTGTCGATGGCGCGTTGTGGCGTTTCCGGTGGCAGCCGCAGCCGCGCACTGAAATGCAGCGCCTGTTCCACGGTGATCTCCATGTGGACGATGTCATCCTGCGGCACGAAGCCGATGCCTGCGGCGGCCATCTGGCGGGTGTCATTCAAAGGCACGTCGTTGATGTAAACAGACCCGTAGGTGGCAGGGTTGATGCCACAGAGGGCATTGAGCAGGGTGGATTTCCCCTGGCCGCTGCCGCCCACGATGCCGACGAAAGTGCAGCGCTCAATGTCCAGCGTGACATCTTTCAGAATGGTGCGGCCTGATTTCAGCGTGACGGCGATGCCACGGGACTTGACCTGTCCGCCCGTCTGCCGGGGGACACGGCGCAGCGAATGACCGGTGAATTCAAAGGTGTAGCTGCCCACCCGCATGCGGTCACCCACCTGCAGCTTTTTCTGGAGGAAAAATTGATCGTTTAGCGGCGTGCCTGCCTGGCTTTTATCGGTCGCGCTCCAGTCGCCCGGGGCATCTTTTTCCAGTAGCACATGCTCGCGTGAAATGGCTGCATCTGTGGCATCCAGAGACAGTTTGTCAGGATCATCAGCTTCGCCGGAGCTGCGCCCGATGAGCACTCGCGTTAATTTGGCAAGCCGCAGCTCTTCAATAGGCTGCCCACGAAAGACGGGGGCGTCAGGCACACGTTGAAATCGGATGTAAACATCAGGCATCTCAATGATGTCACCGTGCTGAAGATAAGCGGGTGCGCTGACGGATGTTCCATTGATGCGAATGGAGCGCCCGGCGATGGCCGAGGCTGCTGTGAGCACCCAGGTGGCGGAACGCTGGTCCCAGACGAGCCGGGCATGCTCTGGCAGCATGCCGGGACTGCTCAATTCGCAGTCAGGGGAAGATCCCATTTTCAGCGGAGCTGAGCTGAGAGTGTAGTGATCTGCAGGCGAGCCGCCGGCACAGACAGAGATGTGGCCTTTCATGACTGAGGGTGGTGACTATGAGCAGCTTCAGGCCGCGCTTTCTGATCGGGCGAGGCAGATTTGGTTCTGCTGTTGTTTTTTACAAGCAGCAAGAAAATCGCTGGTCAATCAAACTCAATTATGATTTTATTCCTTAACTTCTCAAAAAACTATCACCATGAGCACCCATACTACCCGCTTCACCGTCGCAGTTCTTCTGGCCGCCATGCTGGGCAGTTGTACCAATATCAAGAATGATGGCACACGCACCCGCACGGAAGGCGCTCTGGGCGGTGCCATTCTCGGTGCGCTGGCAGGAGCCGCCATTGGTTCCCTTTCTGGCAATGCGGGTCGCGGTGCTCTCATCGGCCTGGCAGCAGGCACTGCGGGCGGACTTGCCTATGGCAATCATGTGGCCAAGAAAAAAGCGAACTATGCCTCCACCGAACAGTGGCTTGACGCCTGCATCTCCCAGGCGCGTGCGACCAACCAGAAAGCACGCAACTACAACAGCAGTCTGAGTGCCAACATCACGAAGCTGCGTTCTGAAATCGCCAGCGCCAAATCTTCTGGCAACACACGGGTGCTTCAACAGAAGAAGGCCGAGATCATCAAGCTCCAGAATGAATCTACGCGTGAGATGAAGAAGGTGGACAGCGAGATCAAACTCCAGCAGGAAGTTCTGGGAGAATCCTCCAGCTCCGGGCTGAAGCAGGAAGTCATCAGTTTGAAGAGCACCCGGAGTTCGATGTCCAGCAATTACGACCGTCTGGCCAGCCTGAACCGTGAGATTGATGTCTGATCCGGGGTTTCGCTGCGTCGGTCACGCCTTTTCATCCACCTCAATGAAACTCATCATGACACACACCCTGCTTTCCTGCCTGCTTCTTTCCTTCTGTGCGATGACGCTCACCAGTTGTGAGACCACCGGTGATCCGTCTCAAGGCGGACTGTTTGGCTGGTCTCAGTCAAAAGCGGATGTCCGTATCGATCAGCGACGGAGAGAACTGCACCACCTTGAGGGAGATAATTACAGCCAGAAGCAGCGCTCGAACTCTCTGCAATCTGAGCGTACGCGCCTCAGCAACCAGCAATGACGGGCAACGGCCACCGCAACACATGGGTGCTGGCGGTGACGTTGGCGGGTGTTTTGTTCACGACATCCCATGCGCGCGCGCAGGTGGATGATCGGGAGCTAGGAGCTGCGGTGGAGATCCTGCACGAGTGCTCCAGTGTCATCGAAAAGCGCTGCTACTACCCGCTGACTGTCCCCGTGGTGATGACCCGGGCTTTGGCGGAGCTTCACAAAGCTGGTGCCGCACCGGGTGCGGATGCTCCTCCACCACCTGACCTGACTCAAAAAACAGAGGCTGAGGCGGTTCAGGGAGCCCGCGCACATTTGTCTCAGCTCGCAGTGCTGCCAGGACAGCGCCTGACGCCTGCGGAACTGGCGGAGGCAGCGCTGGCTGCCTATTGCCGGACAATTGATCCCTACACGCGTTATGAGACCACCGACGATGCGGCGCGTATAGACAAAGCGCGCGCCACGCCGGGCAGCGGCATCGGCATGAGTCTGAAAGAGCGGGACGGTTCCTATTACTGTTACCCTTTTCCTGACAGCGTTGCTGCTTTGTCCGGCATTCGTCCTGGGGACAAACTGATTTCTGTCGATGGCCGACCAGTGAAAGGAGAGTCTGTGGACTTGCTTGCCACGCGGATCAAAGGGCCGCCTGGAACGCCGGTGAACCTGCGGATCGAAAAAAGTACCGGCCGTGCGCAATTGCTACCCGTCATCCGTGAGGCTGGAACCGCCGCGCCTGCCTTTCTGATCGATCAAGACACAGGCGGGGTCGTGCTACGGGTGCGTCGGTTCGAGCCTGGTATTGGAGCCCAGGTCAGCCAGGCGCTGGCCAGTCAGACGACGACCCGGCTCATGACCGTGGATCTGCGAGGCAACCAAGGTGGTTCTCTCATGGCGGCGGTGGAGCTGGCTTCTTTGTTTCTCGACACAGGCGCGGAGATCGTCACGGTTGTCGAACGTGGCTTTCCGAACCGGACGTTCCTGGCCGAAAAACCCGCGCTGATCAAACCGGCCCAGATATCGATCCTCCAGGATGAGGGAACGGCAAGCGCATCCGAAATCTTCATCGCAGCACTGGTGATGAACATTCCTCAACGGGCTGCCAGCCAAGGTAGCAAAACTTATGGCAAAGGTGTGTTGCAGCTCGTCGTTTCTCAAAAAAACGAAGGGCAGGAACAAGGGACCGACATTGTCACGCTCAAAGGCGGCGGAGTCCTCACGTTGACCACGGGCATGATGTTTGCGAAGGGGGGGATCTCTTGGAATGAGACCGGACTGCAACCCTCCACCACCACTCCCGGCGGCAAGATTTTCACTGAGAATGCAGTCTCCATCACCAACACGGCCATGCGTCCAAAGCCGGTGGTGAAGCTGGTTGATTGAACGGAAAGGAGGTCAGGGGGTGGAAGTTTCGACTTCTTTGCCGTTGCCCTCGAAGGTGTTTCCTTCCAGGACGGGAACCGCACCGGCATAGATGAAGATGCCGCTCTGCGTGTTAAGCGCGCAGTGGTTGCGCAGCAGCTTGGGCCGGAAACCCTCGCCTTGGACTGAGATGCCATGCTGTCCGCCGCGCAGGCACTTGTTGGCCTCAAACAGAACTTCCTGTCCCGCCACACCGATGATCATGATACCACGATACGGATTGCTCGTGACAATGCAGTTCCGCACACTGCTGCCGGTGGCACATTCCATGAGTTGCATGCCGGATTTGGCATTGCCCTCGACTTCAGCGCCGTCCACCACCACCACCGGTCCTGCTTCCGCTACGAGACCTCCGCCCCCCTGGCCGCTTTCGGTGCCTTTGCTGGCACCGCCAGTGAATACAAAACCATTGCGGCTGAGGCTGCCGCCGGTGACCTCAGCCCGAGTCTCCGCATCCGCCACATAGAGGCCGTTGAGCACGTTTTCACGGGCAGCCAGAGTTTCGGCTTTGAGCAGCGCTCCCTGTTGGACGCTGACCCCGCAGCTTTGATTGCGCATGGCCTCCAGACCGGTCACCTCCGCTTTGGTGGCGCGACCGGCCAGAGTCAGTCCATCGGTCCCATTGCTGATGGATTTGCAGCCCTTCATGGTCACCTTGGCCCCACGGGCGATGTAGAAGCCTGAACCTTGATTTTTTTGCGCTGTGCATCCCTGGAAGGTGACGTTGCTGCTGCCCTCCACACGCACGCCGTCGCCAAGGCCGCTTTCAAACACGCAATCCTCAAATGTCACGTTGCTGGAAAGAATGCTGGCCACCGCTGCGGTGCCGCCCCCCTCCTCCCCATGCGCAAAGACCAGGCCCTTGATCTTGATGAGAGTTTTCAGTTTTTCCGCCTCCAGCGCACTCCCCTCTGTACCGTTCACGCTGATAAGGACGTCCTCTCCACCAGGCCCGGCAGCCTCCAAAGACACTCCATCAAGCAAACTCACCCGCTCTTCATACCTGCCGGGTTTGATACGGATCGTATCCCCGGCTTTGGCGGCGGCCAGAGCAAGTTTGATGGTGGCATAGCCATCTGGCACCAACAGGCCCAAGGCAGGCTTGGCAGGGGGCATGCCGGGTTTGTCTGACGGCTCCGGTGTTTTGTCTTGGTCCACAGCGTGTTTGTCATCCACAACTGCCGTTTTATTGGAGTCTGACCGACTGATTTTTTTACCGGGCCACATGAAAACAACTGCCCCAACGAGCCCCAGCGCTGCTACGGCCAGCAGCCATGTAGGGGGGCGTTTCCGAGTCTGCGGGCCACTCATAGCCTGCGGCTTTGTCGTTTCAGCGCTCCGTTGTGCCGATGGCTGCCCCATCGTCAGTGGTGACAGCGCACTGTTGGCACGAACCGTGACTGCCTTGCCTGCGGCTGAAATCGCGGTCGCAGACATGCCGGTGTCTGCAACCAGCGCCTGCTGATTTGTTACCGCAGGCTCGCCAAAGGCAGATGGGGAGAGTGAAGGGGCATGCAAGCCGCCGCCGAGTCCCAGCAGCGTGCGCACATCTTCCACCGTGGCAGGCCTGAGTTCAGGTTGTTTCTCCAGGCAACGCAGGATCACATCCTCCCATTCGGAAGGGAATGTCTCAGTGTTTGTCAGACCGAACTCAATTCGTCGTTCGCAAATGGCGGGAGGGATTTCTTCCCGGATCTGGCGGCTGAAATCACCACTGTGAAAGGGTGGCTTCCCTGTAAAAAGCTCATAGAGGGTGCTGCCCAGCGAATAGATGTCATCCGAAATGCTGGCCGACCTGCCTGCCGCTTGTTGCGGGCTCATGTAGGCAAGCGTGCCCGTCGAATTGCCAGCGATGGTTACACGGGCCATCGAATCTTGGATGCTGCGGGCAATGCCGAAGTCCATGATCTTCAAATCGCCTTGGGAATTAATGATGAGATTCGGCGGCTTCAAATCACGATGAACGATTTTCGCGCTGCGGTGCGCGTAGGAAAGCCCGTCCAGCATCTGCACCACCCAGCGCACGACCTGGCGCGGCTCGAAAACTTTGTTCGGCTGGCGCACGCGCAGTCTGGCCAGCGTGTCACCATCCACATACTCCATACAGATCGCTGCATGCTGCTCATCGAGGAAAAAGTCGAAAATTTTGACAATGCTCGGATGCGCCAGATCCTGCCCGCGCCGTGTCTCCCCTTTCAGTTCCTCTATGGCCGCGTCGTCAGAGCGCAGCGTGTCGGGGGCGAACTTGAGTGCCACTTCGCGGGTTAGCAGCGTGTCTTCAGCCAGCCAGACCACCCCCATGCCGCCACGGCCGAGCACGCGCTTCAACGCAAAACGGCCAAAGGCAAGATCACCCGACTGGTGCCCGCGCATGGTCGCTCCGAACTCGATGTCATCTAGGTTGGCGGAGGAGTTGTCACTCATGGTTCAAGGGATGACTTCAGGGTGCTGCTAGAAGCATGAAAAAAACTTCAGTCAGGAACCAATCTCGTTCAAGTCTCAAGTCCTGCCCATCTTGGCGAAACGAAACAGGCCGCCTTGCAGGCGGCCTGTTTGGATTGCGAGGACGCCGGGCATCCGCAGCATTTGATTATCTGCTGTATGTGGAAGGCTTGGTGATCGCCTGGAAATTGTCCGGCGAGGTGGAACTGGTGCTCGGTTTGGAGCTGGCAACCTTTCTGGTGGGTGCCGGCGTTGGTTTTGGGACAACGTAGGTGTGATAGGTGCAGTTCGAGAGCAGGATGGCAACAGTGGCGGCGGCAAGGGTGAGCTTGGTTTTCATAGGATGATGTGGAGCAGGTTGATTCAGGGAATGCGCATAGAGACAGGGTGACTTAATCTTTCTTCACGGGAGGGGGGGACGCAGGAACGGGCGAGATGGTGGCGGCCTCGTCTTTCGGTGCGTTCGTATTGCCAGATCCGTCAAGGATTCCTTCCTTGGCCACGCCTCGGCGGCCGACCAGCACGGTGTAGGATGCCAGACCATTGGCGCGGGCCATGTGGAGATAGACTACGGCGGTACCATTGTAGGATGAGCGGAACTGAACGCCTGCCAGTTTTGAGGAGCGCCGGTCATCCAAGATCAACTGGCCTACTTCGTCGTACACATAAATGTCCACATCTCGCGCAGCATCATCAGTGCCGACAAGAAAGACGTAATCCAAGCCGCGGACGACCGGGATGAGGAATCGCACCGCATTCCCCGTGGTGAGCATGCCCGAATAATCGGCCGGCGCCATTTGGAATGTTTTATGAATGTATGGATCCGCCATGCGGAAGGCCACATCCTCCGCCTGGGCGGGATCAGCGTGCAACGTACGAAGGGGGAGCGCTAAAATACCAAAAACAACAGGGATGATGTAGGGAAGCTTCATAACAGCGGCAGAATACGCAATTGAACCGGTGAACTGCAATAAAAAAATGTCCGCGCCAATCACAAAACAAATTCTTCCGAGAGTTCCCGGGACAAATCATTCACGCGCTGAACCTTCTCTTTAGAAATGGAACCGTTCAGGGGAATGTTGACGATGGCATACAGTTCGTTGAGGGCGGCGGTGAGTTTGGCCACTCGCGGGCTGGCTTTTGTGGCTTCGGGCAGCGCCTTCATCTCCTCGATCATGGCTTTGACCAGCAACGGCTCGCGCAAGAAATTGGAAAGTGCCGGCGTGTAGCGTTCATTGATCACATGCACCGCGTAATGCACGCCCTGCAGCCAGCCTGCCGCGATGATGAGTGTGCGGCGCTTCTCATTCCCTTTTTGGTTGAGTGATTGCATGATGTCGACCTGCAGGCAGCCCATCTCCCAGAAAACAAGAGTCCATTGCCCCTTGTTGGCCAGGGCGCGTGTTTTCTTGGCGCGTTCCAGCTCATTTTCACCAACCTTGAGTTTCCTGGCCAGAGCCTCGATGTCACTCGCGCACTCGTTGAGGGCATTCGCGTCACGTGCCTTCACGGCCATGATGCCGTCGGCGATGCGGATGCCTAGAGCGAGGCAGATGTTCGGCTCCGCTTTCAAGTCCGACATATTGGCGTTGTGTGCAATGTCCTTGTAAATGCCGCCCCAGTTAACCGCCTTGCCACTGATGGCGGAATCAAGCCCAAGCAGCTTGTCCATCGGGCTTGGCAGTCCAAGTTCTGAATTCTGGGCCTGGGAAAGATCGAAGGGCGCCTTTTGGTCCTGGGCAAATGTGAAGGGTGCGGCGAGGGCAAGGGCGAGCAGCAGGTAGAATCTTTTCATGACAAAAATCAGGTTCTGTTTTAGTTTCAAGCAGGTGGAATTGACAGCAATGCCTATCAATAAAGTTAACGCCCTCCACGTCATTCAGGTCAAGCCTGTTTCTCATCATGAAAGCAAAAACATCTTCATCTCGCGAAAGTCTTTTGTGGCGGATGTCCGGTCTCGCCATGTGTGCCTTGGTGTTTGCTGGTTGCTCCGAGAATGAGAGTCAGGTTCAGGAACTGCGGCAGCTTCGTGAGAAGCTGGCGGCGGCGGAGAAAAAAACGGCCGAGGCCTTGGAGGCCGCACAACAAGCTGCCGCCACACAGGCGGTGCCTGCCACGTCCGGTGCGCAGGAATCGGCGGATTCCGTCCAGAAACTTGCGCTCGCGGAAACTCGGATTGCATCGCTGGAAAAAGAGCTTCTTGAAGCGCGCAACACTGTGCCGCCTGCCGCCAGGGGCAATGCGGAGAGTTTCAGGGAGTTCGTCAAATCGATGGAACGTGATCTGCTAGCCAAGACGGGTGAACTGCAGCAATCCGTCGAACAGGCTGTTCCTGCTGCAAACATCCAGGAGACCACGGTGAAACGCCTCCGCCTGCCGGAGCAGATCGCGTCCGCTCTCAGCTCCGCGATTGTTTTTAGCGTGCCAGATTCGGCGGGAGGCACGCGGCGCCTGGAGTTTCCAGTGCAGGCCGGGCTGGACGGTCAGTGGCGCTTGCCTGGCGTGGCTGATGTGCGGCAGCATATCACCGCCTCTGCGGCTCCTGCTGCCGCAAGCGATCCCGCTCAGGCGCAACCGGCTCGTGCACCGGCGGCTCCAGTTGCAGCCGCTGATCCGCACACACCCGTTTCGCTTCCAAGCCCGGCAACTGCCAGCGCGCAGCCACTAGGAGGTTCTAATTTCCAGCAGGGGGGGCCTCCCACTGTTGTCATTAACTGGGGTGCCTCACCGGGACAGGTGCCTCCGCTCAAAGCACAGCCTCCGACCCCAGCGGCGATCCAGCCGCCACCGGTGGCGACAACAGCAAAACCGCCGCCTGTCGCTGCTCCGACGGTGCCAAAACCGATCATGCCCGTGCAGCAGTCAGTGCAAATTCGCTTTGAATAGCGGGGCATCACCGTCAAGTCTGCTTCTCATCATGAAAACCATCACATCTTCATCCGGCGGAAACCCTGTGGGGGTAATGTTCGCCCTCGGACTTTGTGCTCTGGTCTTGTCCGGCTGCACGGAAAACGAGACCCAGGTGCTGGAGCTAAGGCAGCTTCGCGAAAAACTGGCGGCTGTGGAAAAGAGGGCTGCGGCAGCCGCTCAACAACCTGCACGGCCATCAGCAACGGGCATCCCGCAGGAGTTGGTGGATTCAGCACAAAAACTAGTGATGGCGGAAGCACGAATTGCTTTGCTGGAGAAGGAGCTTCAGGAGGCGCGTGATGCTCCGTTGGGTGCGGAACGTGTCAGTGTGGTCAATGTCAGGGATTTTGTCGAGGCCATGAAAAATGACCTTGCCAAAAAGGTGGGTGAGTTGTGCCGGTCCGTCGAGCTGGCTGTTCCGGCGGAGACGATTAAGGTCATCGAGCTGACCTCACTTCCCCCGTTGGAAAAAATCGTCGGAGCCTACGAATCAAAGATCACCTTCCAAGTGGTCTCGTCAGGCCAGACCCGGCATTTTGTCTTCCGGGTGCAGCCCGGACTGGATGGGCAATGGCATCTGCCGGAGGTGGCGGTCGTGAAACAGCAGATCATGGACTTCATCAAGTGGAGTGGAGACCAAAATTTTTCAGCCGGGCAGCACAACATGCACAAGCCCTCCCCGCTGCCCTTGCCGCCGCAAGACACGCCTCCGAAGCAAAAAGAGAAGGCGCACGGCAGCATTATCATTCGCTGGGCCGCAGAGGCAGTCATGCCGCAACCGCAAGGTGTTGATATAGCTGGCAAAGCAACCATCCCGCCTGCGAAGCCGCCGGAGGCAAAATCGCTGCCGCAGGATGTTGCCAGGCCGGGTGTTCCCAAGTTGATCATGCCTGTGCAGCAGGATGTGCAGGTTCGTTTTGAGCAGAAATGAGCAGGAAGGCGCACCAGACACATGTCCAGCACTTCGAGTCTCGATCGGGAACTCCTTGAACGGTTTAATTGGGAGATACGGCTGCAGGCACCCTCTGGCCGCCAGCGCCGTGTGTTGAGCAGGGACCGTTGGCAGCCCCCGTCCCGGCCCTTGCTCATCAACTGCGCCCATCATGCGCCGTTGCCGCTTGAATCGGTGGTGCGGCAGCGTGCGCTTGCAGCGTTGATGCAGTCCCCCGCCTCGCCTTTGCTCACGGCGGTTCACGAATTCATGTTCGAGCCGGGGTTTCATCTGATGACGGCGGAAATGCCCCCAGGCCGTGATCTGCGTGACATTCTGCGCGTGCAACAGAGTCTGACAGTGGAGCAGATGGAGCAGGTGCTGATCATGCTGCGGGATGCATTGAAGGCGGCTGTGGAGCAGAGCTGGCCGCGCTTCACCCTCGATGCCACCCAGATCGTCGTGGATGCTGAGTCCAACACATCAGCCCTGCTGATTCCCGACATGCCGTTGTTTGGCATGTCCGCCACCATGCCGGTGGATGCCATGCAGACGATGGCCTTCAATCCGACCGCGTTCGCCAGCACCGAAGAGAATTCGGTGCCCGAAAGCACCCGTGAATATGTGACTCCCCTGGCCACTCTCTGCTCCGAGATGCTGGGCGCATCCGCAGGTGGTGGTGGACAGAATGAACGCTTTCGCGCCATCCCTTCGCTCACCATTTATCAGAACACCCTGCTGCGCAGTGCCCTCGCCGGCACGCAGCGCCACAGCTTTGAAAGCCTTGATGAATTTGTCGGGCAGTTTCTCAGCGGTGGTGAAGGAGGGCGCACAACCATCCCCCCACGTCACACGGCCTCCCCCTCTCGCGTGGGAGCTCGCACCGCGCATACCGCCGTGCCCGCAACCTCCGGCTCAACACCTGCTGCTTCGATCACCACGCGCACTCCGGCGGATGTGGACACTGCTTTACTGCAAGCCCCGCCTGCTGGCTATGAAATCAACCGCGAACTGCGGACCCGGGATGGCTGGCGCCTGTGCGTGGCCCGCCATCCATCCATGGGAGATGTACTGCTGACCACGCTCGATGTTTCCGCCGAGGTAGGCGAGGCGATGCGACGTCTTTCTGGTCTGATGCAGACGTTGCAGCAGTCCACACGCCTGGAACTGCTGCGCCCATTGGATGTGCAGCGCAGCCAGCGCATCCTGCATGTCGCACGCCCTTTGCCTCCCGGACGTAGTCTGCTGGATGCGTTACGCGAACGCCGCTCCTTTTCCCGCCCCACCGTGGCCCGTCTGCTGGTGGCCATCTTGGCATCCTACGAAGCTCTGTGGTCCTTGGTCGAGCGCCAGTTCGTGGCCACTTCACTGGACCAGTTCTGGCTTCCTGCTGGAAAAGGTGAGGCTGATGACAATGGCCTGCTGCTGGATGCCTCGCAGCTCATTCTGGAGTCTGTTGGCACGCGCGCGCAGCTTGCCACACGTCCCGTGACCCACTTCGCTCGTCTGGCGCTGCTCTTGCTGGGCCAGGACAGCGGAGCCCTCTCAGGAGAAGGTCCGGTGCGTTTCTCCCCCGTTCCTGAACTCAGCTCCGAGATCAACGGCATGCTGCGTCGTGCGGTTTCACCCGACCAGTCAGGAGATCTCACGCTGGCACGCCTGCACGCACAGTTGACCGCAGCCCTGGCAGGCCACACCGCCGTAGCCCATGCCAGCCGCCATGTGCTCAAGGTTCCTGAGGACCTCCAGTCCGTTCCCGTTCAGGCAAACCTTCGCCTGCGTTTGAGCCCGGTGGATAATGCCCAACCGACCATTGCCCTCGTCGCTGACGACTCCCTTTGGCTCGGCCGTGTTGGCACGCATAGCGACTACGTGGCGCAATTCCGCCCACGCAACCCCGTCAACGACAGCCGCACACGCTTGATCAGCCGAGCACAGGCCACTGCCTTCATGCAAAACGGCCAGATATTCCTGCGCGACATCGGCACCACGAATCCCTCCTTCACCGCAGGCCACCACATCGGCAGTCCTGAAATCGCTGATCTGCCCATGACGCTCGTTCTGGCCGGCGAATACTCTGTGGAGATTCGCCTGTTGAAATCCGCCTATGCCACGCCCGGCCCGGCGGTCATCGGCTGGCCGTCCTCAAAGAGCAGGTCGCTTCGCCGCGGAGGTTGCGTGCTTTACTCGTTGGATCGTGGCACGCTCCCTTGTGAAGTCGCCTGGATCTTCACCGATGCCAGCCTTGCCATAGACACGACTGGCCGCCTCGCCTTTGACGACACCGATGCGCAGAACAGCGCCGCCCGCTTTCACCATCACGCCGGAGGGTTCTGGATCGAGGCCACGGCAGCTTCCGTGATGGATCTCAATGGCCGACACCTCCAGCCCGGAGAAGTCGCCCCGCTCGGTCAAGGCGACACATTGCGCCTCCAAGGCCAGCTCTTTCAGATCCAGCCCTACTCACTCGAAAGCACTCAAGAAGGATAAGATTCCGGGCCAGGACGCTGCTCACTCCCCTCTCAAATCCAAACAGATCACCCGCTCACCCGTTTTTTGCATGAGATCCTTCTGCTGCTGGCGCACATAGAGCAGTCCGTGGCTCAACGCGGGGAGGCTCCAGGTGTTAAGCGCATAAAACGGCTGCGCTTGGGCGATCACTTTGGCTCCGGCGGGGCTGAGGTCGAGCCAGTGGAGGGAGCCGATCTCGCCGAGGCAGAGGAAGGCACCATCGACCTTCATCAAGCTCGCGCGGAGGATGCTGAGGCGGGTGGGATTGGCGCGTCCGGTCTGCTTGCTGAACTCGGCGTCTTCCCACTCGATCTTTTGCTCCCACACTTCAGCGCCGGTGTCGGCGTTCACGCAGACGAGGCGGGACTTCGGCTCCGTCTCGCCGTCGATGGCGTAGAGGTGACCGTCGTGATAAACCGGGTTCATCCAGTGGACGCCGAGCTTCGCGGACTTCCATAGCTCCTTCGGTTGGAAGTCGGCATCGTATTCCACCATCGCGCCGCCGAGCGGACGGCCCTTCGGATACGCGGTGGTGATGAAGGCGCGGTTTTTCTCCGGGATGACCACGGGCGAGGTGCCGATGGCCTGGATGTATTCGTCATCACGCCACGCGAACTTGGAATGCAGCTTCCCATTTGCCGGATCGATGCACATGAGGCCGCCGGTGGCCGGATCACTCTCGCCGCCGGCATAGACGAGCACTTTGAACTGCCCGTGCAGCTTTGCGGGAATGGGAGACGCGTAACTCGCGCCCCACGCGTCCTCGACGGTCCACACGACCTCGCCGCTCTTCAAATCAAACGCCGCCACGCTCACGCCCGCCTCGGCGAGACGCTCTTTTCGATCGCGAAGGCCTTCCGAGTCCTCAATCGCCGCCTTTTTGCCGCCCACGTTCACAATGACGCGACCATCGAGAATCAACGGCGTGCCGCCTGCGCCGAAGAAATCCTGCGGCACATGCATCTCGGCCCGCAGATCGTGTTTCCACAGCAGCTTGCCGGTTTTCAAATCGAGCGCTCGAAGTTCGCACGTCACGCCATAGGTCACCACGATGCCATCGGCGATCACCGGGCTGCCACGCGGCCCGTTGCCGAAGCCGTAGCGATCCTGATACGAGATCGGGTAATCATGCGACCAGAAGCGTTTCCCATTCTCGCGATGCAGGCACTCGATGATCTCCTTCCCCTCCATCGCGTGGAAGATCACGCAGAAGTCGCCGCTGATCGCGGGCGAGTTGTAGCCCTCGCCCATCGACACCTCCCACACGGCCTTGGGCTCGCCTGTGGCCCATTTTTTCGACAGATGCGTCTCCGGCGAGATCGCATCGTCCGTGGGGCCGAGCACGCGCGGCCAGTGGCTCGTCTTGGCGTCCTTTGAGAGCGGCTTCGGTGCCGCATGGAAGGTCAGGCGGTCAAACGCCTCCTGCGCGGAGCAGGTGGCGAAGGCGAAAAGCAGCAGAAACAGTCTCGACGGGTTTTTCATGTCGTGTCAGACTAACCAACGCCATGAAGAACGCCATTCTCATTCTCTCCGCCGCTGCCGCTCTCGCCCTCAGTTCTTGCACTACTTGTCCCTTCGGCTGCAAAACGACCGCCAAGGGCAAGGTCGAGCACGTCGTGCTCGTCTGGCTGAAGCGCCCCGGCAACGCCGCCGACCGCGCCACAGTCATCGGAGCCGCGAAGATGTTTCAGGCCGAGATTTCACAGATCCAGCACCTTAGCGTCGGCCCCGCCGTCGCAAGTGAGCGCCCCGTCGTCGATGACAGCTTCGATGTCGGCTTGGTGATGCGTTTCAACAGCAAGGCGGACATGGACGCTTATGAAAAGCATCCCGTGCATGTGAATGCCGTGAAGCAAACCCTGATGCCCCTGGCGAAGAAGCTGCTCGTTTATGACATTGGGTGTGAGTGAGGCGTCAAGATCGTCAAGGCTTCGCCGGTCAAGGTGGTCAAGACAGTGGCACCTTGACCTCTTGACCATTCCTTGACAGCACAGCCTCAGCAAATGCCAAGGATCGTCCGTTGAGCCGCTCGAATTCCAGCGTATGGGAAAAGGCAACCCCATCACAGACCAACCATGCTCATCCCGACCTCCTTTCCCACGTCCAACGGACCCGCTGAATCAAAACCGCTGATTTCTGAAGAGGGCTGGATCGTGCAGCATCTGTTCTTCACGATCGACCACGGTTACTGGGCCGCGCTGACGCCGGAGGAGCGCCAGGAGCGCCGGGAGAATTTTACGCGCACGATTGAGGCGATCCGCAAGCATCCAGGGACCCAGTTGCTTGCCTTTGCGATGGTGTCGCCGAAGTCCGAGCTGGGCTTCATGCTGCTCACACCCGATCTGCACGACTCACAGCGCTTTGAAAAGCAGATCAGCCTCGCGCTTGGCCCGGACGTGCTGACGCCGACCTACAGCTATCTTTCGATGACGGAGTGGACCGAGTACTCGCAGAGTGAAGAGGAATTCAAGGCGCAGATCGAGAAGGCCGAGAATCTCACGCCTGGCACCGAGGCCTTTGAGAAGCGTGTGACGGAGTGGAAGACCCACATGACGAAGTATTTCAACGACCGCCTTTATCCGAACATGCCGGACTGGCAGGTCTTCTGTTTCTACCCAATGAGCAAGCGCCGCAACGTGGGTGCGAACTGGTACGCGAACGATTTCGCCAAACGTCGCGAGTTGATGGGTGGCCACGCCAAAACGGGCCGCAAATACGCTGGCAAGGTCCGCCAGCTCATCTCCGGCTCCACCGGTCTCGACAGCCACGAGTGGGGCGTGACGCTGTTTGCGCATGACATGGTGCAGATCAAAAACATCGTCTATGAGATGCGCTTTGATGAAGTGACCACGCAGTATGGCGAGTTCGGCGACTTCTACATCGGCATCCAGACACCGACGAACGATCTGTTGCAGCGGGTGATGCTTGCGTGAGGCGGGATTTGGTTCATTGCTCACGCCTCGTGCCAAATCAGCCCCTCACTATCGCCAACCGTCAGTTCAGCTCCCGCCTCATGCTGGGGACGGGCAAATTCGCGAGTGGCGAGCTGATGCGCGATGCCATCGTGGCCTCGGAAACGGAAATCGTGACCGTGGCGCTGCGCCGGGCTGATTTGACGGGGAGGGGCGATCCTTTTGCTAACATCCTCGATTTCATCCCGAAAAACGTGCTGCTGCTGCCGAACACCAGCGGCGCAATGAACGCCGAGGAGGCGGTGCGTCTGGCACGGCTGGCCGTGGCCGCTGGTTTGCCGAACTGGGTGAAGCTCGAAATTCATCCTGACCCGCGCTACCTCCTGCCGGACCCAATTGAGACGCTCAAAGCGGCTGAAATCCTCGTGAAGGAGGGGTTTATCGTGCTGCCCTACATCAATGCCGACCCCGTGCTGGCCCGTCGCTTGCAGGATGTGGGAACTGCCACGGTCATGCCGTTGGGATCGCCTATCGGCTCGCATCAGGGTATCACCACACGGCGGCAGATCGAAATCATCATCACCCAGGCCACCGTGCCGGTCGTGGTGGATGCGGGGATCGGAGCGCCCAGCCATGCCGCCGAGGCCTTTGAAATAGGGGCGGATGCTGTGCTGGTGAACACCGCCATCGCCGTGGCCTCGGACCCGGTGCGCATGGCCCAAGCCTTCAAAATGGCCGTGGAGGCCGGGCGCAGCGCCTATGAGATCGGCCTGAGCGAAGGCGCAGCAGAGGCTTCAGCCACCAGTCCGCTGACGACTTTCTTGTATCAATAGCCCCTCAATGGGGAGTTTTCAGCCCTTCACCAAGTAGGTGAAAGCGAGGACGCCGCAGAAAAGGAGAGCGGCTGCGAGACACATTCCGTAAAAGATGACCATAGTGGCCGGGCATTTAGCGTGAAACACAGCGTCCGCCAATGGAAATTTTTTCTTGCGTAAGGAGGGCTTTGGGGCAGACTCCGCGCCCCTATGGCAAAAACATGCTGGCTCGAGCGCGACAAGCGCAAACGTAAAACCGTCGAAAAGTACGCAAAGCTGCGTGCTGAACTCAAGGCGAAAGGCGACTACGTCGGCCTCTCGATGCTTCCTCGTGATGCAAGCCCGACGCGTCTCATCAACCGCTGCCGTGTCACCGGTCGTCGTCGCGCGTTCATCCGCCGCTTCCAGATGTCTCGTATGACTTTCCGCGAACTCGCCTCCCAGGGCATGATCCCCGGTGTGACGAAGTCCAGTTGGTAGTTTCTCGTCCGAACTTGCAGTCAGGATTACGCCTGACTGCATGGAGAGGCGGTGTTCATTATCCCTGATGCCCACCTACTCCTACATCGCTGCTGACCCAGACAAAGGATGCCCTGCATGCCGCAAGGGTTTTGATCTGCGTCGGCCGATCAGCAGACCCGCGCTTGAGGTCTGCCCGTTGTGCAAACAACCGGTGAAGAAGCTGGTCTCAGCCTTCAACACACCCAAGCTCACCAAGCCGCTCTCCGTCTCCGACGCCAAAGCCGCCGGATTCACCATTCTGGAAAAGCGCTGCGACGGGAACTACGAGAAGCTGTGACTTCCGTCCCGTGTTTTATTGACGCCACTCCATGACCCCCCTGCTTGCCAATCTCTCCGCCGAACTGGTGCATGAGTGGGCGTTTACCTCCAGCGAACTTTTCTGGCAGGCCTTCATCGTCCTGGCCATCGTGCTGCTGAACGCCTTCTTCGTCGCCGCCGAGTTTGCCATTGTCAAAGTGCGCGACAGCCAGCTCCAGGCCGCCATTGAGGAAGGCACCCATGGGGCCAAGTTTGCCCAGCATGTGACGCGGAATCTGGACGCCTACCTTTCCGCCGGCCAGCTTGGCATCACGCTTACCAGCATCGCGCTCGGCATTTTTGGCGAGCCCTACGTCGCGATGGTGGTGCAGCCGCTCATGTTCAAGCTGGGCATCGTCAACGAAACCGTCATCAGGTGGTCCTCCATCGGCATCGCCTATGCGGTCGTCACCTACCTGCATGTCGTGCTTGGGGAGCAGACGCCGAAGGTGCTCGCCATTCGCAAATCCCTGGCCGTCAGCCTGGTCATCGCCCGTCCGCTGCATTTTTTCTATGTCCTGCTCAAGCCGGCCATCATCATCCTCAACGGCTCCACCAACTTTGCGCTGAAGTTTCTCTTCCGTATTGATCCCGTCTCCGAAAGCGAGCTGGCCCACTCCGAAGAGGAACTGCGCCACATCGTCGCCGAAAGCCAGAAGTCGAAGGAGGTGACGGAAACCGAAAAGGACATCCTCCTCAACGCCCTTGCCCTCAACGACCGCTGCGTGCGCGATGTCATGACTCCGCGCAACCAGGTGGTCTCGCTCGATGCCGATGAGACCTTTGAGGCCAGCCTCAAAGTCGCCATCGACTCCAAACACACGCGCTACCCACTCGTCGAAGGCCACCTCGACCACGCCATCGGCACCATCCACATCAAGGATCTCCTCAGTCTCATCGGCAAACCACAGCCCGACCTGCGCAAAATCAAACGCGAGCTGCACATGGTGCCGGAGATGATGCCCATCGACAAACTGCTGCGCTTCTTCCTCGACAAGCACGTCCACGTCGCCCTGGCCGTCGATGAGTTCGGCGGCGCTGTAGGCATCGTCACGCTTGACAACGTGCTTGAAGAAATTGTCGGCGACATCCAGGACGAGTTCGACCACGAGGTCAGCGAGTTCCGCCGCATCAACGAGAACGAGTTCACCGTCGAAGGCACCTACAATCTCTACGAACTCGCTGATCAGACCGGCATCGACCTCGAGAGCGACGAAGTCACCACCATCGGTGGTTACGTCACCCATCTGCTCGGTCATCTGCCCAAGGTCGGTGAGAAAGTGACGATTGAAGAATACGAAGTGACCACCACGAAGGCCGATCTCCGCCGCGTGCTGCAGTTGCACTTCAAGCGTCTTTCCAGCGTCGCCGATGAAAAAGCCGCTGCCGACGGTATGCCCGAAGGCGTGTGAGTCACTTCGGACGCACCTCGTTCCATACAGGCCACCATGCCTCAAACTCGGACGGGCGCACACGTACGCGCACGATGCTGCCTTCGCTGAGCGACAGCAGCCGCTCCTCGACCACCTCGATGAACTTCGACCGCTCGCTCGCGGTGATGTTTTGTCCGGCCCAGCGGCGCAGCAGAGCGGCGGCATCCAGCTTGCCCAGACGTTTCACCACCACATCACGAATGAAGTCCGCGATCTCGTTGCGGTAGCGCAGCAGGATTGGCTCCGGCTCGCCCAGTTCATCGCGGATGGCCGCGTAGCGAGACGCGGACTGCTCATACGCATGCACAAAGACCTCGCGTAGCAGTTCGATGCGGTTCATCTCGTACACGCCGAGGACGCCGGTCGTGTAATCCTGCACCGGGACACCCACAAACGACAGCGGCGACATATTCGCGCGGATCAGCGGGATGTTCGCCGCCAGACGCGAGGTGCGTTTGTTGCCGTCCTCAAAAGGTTGCAGATACGGCATCTGTACCATGAGGAAAAAGCAGCACTCCAGCGGATCGCGGATCACTGCGGCCTTTTGCAGGATCAGGTCAAAGCACTCTTCGATCACGGCGGGGTTGCTCGTCGGATGATAAACACTTCCGCCGATGCCCACTGGGCAGGTGCGCAGCGCTCCTTCCGCTTTCCAGTTCTTCAGTAACCCTTCAGTGAGGATCGAGTGCAGGTTGAGGAAGGTGTAGCGGTTGAAACCCAGATCGTCTGGTGAATCCACGAGGAACTCGATGGCCGCTTTGTGATTGAGGATCATCCGTGCCTCTTTGTGGCGTACGGGATCATCGCTGTGTCCCTGCTGGAGCAGGAAATCCGTCTCCAGCAGCGAATAGGTGCTGCCTTCGAGGCGGCTGGAGTTCCAACTGAGGTCGATGATGAGCCGGTCGAGCACCTGCCGTGCGTAAGTCCCTGGCGGCAGTTCTGCCATTTGTGCAGACTGTCCTTTTGCGCGTAAATGCTCGCGTAGTTCTGCTGGTAAATACGCTGTCTTATTCGGCACATACGAATTGAGAAATTCGCGGTGATAGCCCACCGGCTTGCGCAGCGAGTAGTGCTCACGGAACACATCCCGCAGTTCACGCAGCGTGGCGTCATTGCCCTCTGACTCATCAGTCGGAGTATCCTCGCGCACGACTATGGATTCACGCTCAGGCATTTCATACCGCATCTCGCGTCGTGGCAGATTTGCCGCAGCTTTTGCGATGGCATGGTACTTCGTTGCCCGTGCTTTGCCGATGCGTTCAACCTCACCATGCCTCACCATTTCTTCGAGGCGGCGCAGCAAAGTGCGGCGTGAAGCTTCCTTGCCGAGCTTATGCACGAGCGCATCAATCCCGATGCCGTGTGGGGCATCGGCGATGGCACGATTCAGCCTGGTGTCACTCATGAGTGGCACGATAATGGCGTGATTTTGGCACGATTCAACGTTTATTTGGCACGATTTCAGACGAATCGTGCCGCGTCGGTTACGAAGGCATCGACATCGGCTTCTGCGGTGTGCCAGGAGCACATCAGTCGCGATCCACCGCCGATGAAGCTGTAGAACACCCAGCCACGCTCCTTGAGACCGTCCTTCATCTTCTCCGGCAGTTTGGCAAAGACCGCGTTCGCATCCACCGGATACAAAATCTGCACACCGGGCAGATGGCCCAGCGCATCAGCGAGACGTTTCGCCAGCAAGTTGCCGTTTTGCGCATGCCGCTTCCACGTTTCATCGCTCAGAATGCGCAACCATTGCGCGGAGATGAAACGCATCTTCGAGCAAAGCTGCCCCGCCTGTTTGCAGCGGTAGGCAAACTCCTGGGACAGCTCCTTGTTGAAGAACACCACGGCTTCCGTGACCGCCATGCCCAGCTTCGTGCCGCCACAGCACAGCACGTCAACACCGGCTCGCCAGGTGATGTCGGCGGGAGCACAGTTCAAACCGGCCAGGGCATTGAAAAATCGCGCGCCATCCATGTGAATCGCCAGCCCATGTTGTTTCGCGAGAGCGCCGAGTCCTTTCACCTCACCGGGGCGATACACCGTGCCCAGTTCTGTGCTTTGGCTGATGCTCAGCGCACGCGGCTTCGGAAAATGCACATCATTGCGGCTCGTCGCCAACCGCTCGACATCAGCAGGATCCAGTTTGCCCAGCGGACTGCGGGCGAGCAGGATTTTTGACCCGTGGCTGAAAAACTCCGGCGCGCCGCACTCGTCTGTCTCCACATGCGCCTCCTGCGCTGTGATAATGCTGTGGTAGCTCTGGCACAGCGTCGCCAGCGAGAGCGAGTTCGCCGCCGTGCCGTTGAACACGAAATACACGTCGCAGTCCGTCTCAAAAAAACGCCGGAACGTCTCGCAAGCCTCTGCTGTGATCGAATCGGCACCGTAGCTTGGCTGGTAGCCCGCATTCGCTTCTTCCAGCGCCTGCCACGCTTCAGGACAAATGCCTGAGGTGTTGTCGGAAGCGAAGTGGTATTTGGTTTCGACGCTCATGATTTGAGTTTGGGCTTGCCATGCCAGACCAGCACGATGCCTGCCGCCAGCAGCAGCAGATCACGCAGGATCAGGTCACGGTAGTTGGTGGTCGCATCCGAGTGGCCGAAACAACCGCAGCGGATGTCGATCCCGCGCCACCAGGCGCTCGAAATCGCGACGAGAAAAATGAGGAGCGAGGCATTCAGGATCAGCAGACCGCCGGAACGCAAAAAGCCGCTCATCACCGCCAGTCCGGCAAAGATTTCGAGCCACGGCAGCCCCATCGCCAGCCACGCGGCAAACGGATCGCCAATCAGGTCAAAGCTGCGCACATCATCGAGGAACGACATCGGGTCCGCGACCTTGAGAATGCCTGAGTACACAAACACACCGCCGAAAAAGAAGTGAAGAAGGAGTCGAAGCATGAGGAGGCAAAACTTACGGCACCAGTTCCGCCATCGGCAACAGGCAGATGACGAGCTTTTTGTCCTCGTAGGCATCACCCGCCTGCGGCAGGTCGCGCACATCGAGCGAGCGTCCCAGCAACGTTCCAAGCTGCGTGGCAAACCCGGCCTTGGGCGGCTTGTCGCCACCGCCAAAGCTGAGTGTGGGATCATCGTACACGCGCATCAGTTCACCACCGTGCAGCACAATGGGGGATTTCGCATCCGGCTCGATGCCTTGGATGGAAATCAGGTCCGCGGCCTCATCGCCCAGCAGCCGGGAAGGCCGGAAAAGATCGAGTCTGCGGCTGAGGTCGCCTGCGTCGTCACGCTCAAGGATCGTGGCATTGATGATCGGCGTTTCGGTGCTCGCCAGCCGTGGAAATTTTTCGCGCACATGCTTGTTCAGGGCCAGCGCAATCGCCTTCATGGCCTCGGGCGTCCAGTGGCTGTCCTGGGCGAAAAAAATCTGCTCTCGATCACGGAACTCCCACAGCGCGTCAGTCATGTCCAGCACATCAATGCCAGCCTCTTTGAGCGCGGCGATTTTTTCAGCCTCGTCCTTCAATCGCACGGGTCCGCCATATTGGCCGGGGCGGAGCTGCTCTGGATACAAGGCCAGCCGCCCGGGAATCGCGACCACCAGCAGTTGCGCCTCCTGCGCTTTCAAGCGTGCCGCCAGCTTGATCAACCCGGCATGCACCTCGTTTGCATCGTGTTTTGCATGCACCAGCCGGTTGATTTCAGCCTGGGCAAACAACCAGCCTTCGCGTCCGAGCTGCACGTCCTTGTTGCCTTCGTTCAAGGCCTGCGTCAGTACCCATTGCATGCCGCTGCGGACGCAGCCTGCGGCGAGATTACTTCTGGACGTTGTGAACCATGCCGCGACCTCAAACACCAGCGTCACCGCGAGCACCAAAACAAACGCGTGGATGACGTTGCGCGCGGCCTTGAGGCTGAACTCCGGCGGGGGCGGCACAAACGTGCGCTTCGTGGGGTCAATCTTGGGCGGGGCAGGCTTCATGACATGGGTGCGGCATGGGTCCACAGCATCGCCACCGCGAGCAGGAATGTGAAAAGACAAACGGCCGCCTTCCACGGGGCGGAAACGCGTAGAAAATCACGTGAGCATGGCAGGCCGATGAAACAGGCCAGCGCGGCAAACAGCGTGAGGACATGAAAATCCGTCCACACCCGCGCCTGCTGAAACACCGTGGCGACGGTGCGCGGCGCCGACACAAAGAACGATTTGGGATGGAGCCAGACCTCGCCGCTGGCCAGTGCCAGCACGACGAGAATCGCCAGATGCCGGAGGAATTTTCCCTTGGTGAAGCGACGCAGCGTGAGAATTTCCTGAACCTTGTCGGTGAGCTTGAATCCGAACATGCCGCCGAGCCCGATGATCACATCCTCCAGCGAGGTAAGGGCAAAATGCAGGCCCAGCACTCGCGCCAGAAATTCCATCCACGCCAGGCTCGTGCTCAGGCTTTCCGGGCCGCCGATGCTGATCACAGACGCCAGATGCCACAGAGGATCCACCAGCAGCACCCATTTGCCAAAGCCCAGACAGAAATGCATGACGCCGTTCGCCACATCGAGCGTGGCCGGCCGTGGCTTGAGGGCCATGCGCACTGCCAGAGCGACGGGCAGGAGCACAAACAGAACATGGTGGAGGCTGGGAAACACGGCTTATGCAGATGGCGATGGCTACACGCCAGTCAAACGCGGAATCTTGGGGCTGGTTCATGACAGTTCGGCTCGCATGGCATCGTTTCGCCGCTGCCATGCGCTTTATTCTTCTTTTAGCTCTCTGCCCTTCGCTCTTCGCGGCGCGGCCAAACATCATCTTCATCCTCGCCGACGATCTCGGCTGGGGTGATCTCGGGTGCTACGGCAACAAAACCATCCAAACGCCGAATCTCGACGCCATGGCGAAGCAGGGCACGTTGTTCACGCAGTTCTACGTGAATGCGTCCGTGTGCTCGCCAAGCCGCTGCGCCTTCTTCACCGGCCAGTATCCGTCGCGGCATCGCATTCATGGCCATTATGCGACGAAGCAGCAAAACGACGCCCGTGGCATGTCCAACTGGCTGGAACCGCAGGTGCCGAATGCGGCCAGTTTGATGAAAACAGCGGGCTACACCACCGCGCACATCGGGAAATGGCATCTCGGCAGCAATTCCGGCGGCCCGCCGCCAGACGCGTATGGCTTCGACTTCGTCGGCACCTCGGAGAAAGACGGCGCGAACGGTCCGGCGGCCGATCCTTACTTTCGTGCGAAATCCACGGCCATCTTTGTCGATGAGTGTCTCCAGTTCATCGAGAAAGCCGGTGACACGCCGTTTTATCTTCAGCTCTGGACGCTCGTGCCGCATGCCACGCTGAATCCCACGCCGGAGCAGATGGCGCCGTATGCACGGCTGCGTGCGAATGGAAAAGACTTCCCGCACGCCTCGGCGATGCAGATCTTCGCCGCCAGCGTGACCGATCTCGACACGCAAATCGGCCGCTTGCTCGCCGGACTCGAAAAACTCGGCAAAGACGAAAACACGCTCATCCTGTTCAGCAGCGACAACGGCCCCGAGGACATTCACATCGGCAATGCGGGCCACAGCGGCGTCGGCAGTGCGGGGCCGTTCCGTGGTCGCAAACGCAGCCTCTATGAAGGCGGCATCCGTGTGCCTGGAATCCTGCGCTGGCCGGGCAAGATTCCCGCAGGCCGCATCGAGGACAAAGCCATCATGGCTGGTGTCGATTGGCTGCCCACGATCTGCAAACTCGCGGGCGTCACCCCGCCTGCCGATCACACGTTCGATGGAGAAGACGTTGGCGACGTGCTCCTCGGCCAGTCACATCCACGCACGAAACCGCTCATGTGGGAATGGCGTTTCAACATCTCCGGTGAGCCGTTTCATCACAGCCCCGAGCTCGCGATCCGCGATGGCGATTGGAAACTCCTCATGAATCCCGACCGCAGTCGTGTGGAACTTTACGACATCACCAAAGATCTCACTCAGCTCAACAACGTGGCCGAGCATCATCCTGACATCGTCGAGAAACTCGCTGCTCAGGTCACGACTTGGGCCAAAACGCTTCCCTCAGGCCCACGTGATCCCACTGCCGGTCAAATGCACTCCGGCATGCCTGGGAAGCCCGATTCGCGCCCGCTGAAAGGGCAGGGGAAGAAGAAAAATGAGCCAGTGAAGTGATCTTGGGAACGTTTTACTTCCAACATGCACGATCTCGATCCCAGCCTCCCAGAGCATCTCGTTCGCCGCGATTTCCTGAAGAAACTCGCCGTAGCGAGCACCGCAGCGTGGATGACCGGCGCACCGAAGGCGATCTGGGCCAAATCGGGGGACAAAGTCACGCATCCACCCGCGAAGGCTGATGCCTGCATTCTGCTCTGGATGGCGGGCGGCATGGCGGCACCGGACACGTTTGACCCGAAGGGCTACCTGCCGTTCGAGAAGGGTCTCGAAGTGAAAAGGATGCTCAGCACCTTTCCGGCGATCAACACGAACGTGGACGGCATCAAAATCTGCCAGGGCCTCGAAAACATCGCGCAGGTGATGGATCGCGGCACGCTGATCCGCAGCGCGGTGCAGCCGGACCTCGGCAGCATTTTGCACTCGCGGCATCAGTATCACTGGCACACGGGTTATGTGCCGCCGCAGACGGTCGCCTGCCCGCACATCGGCTCATGGATGGCGAAGGTGCTTGGACCTCGCAACTCGGTGATGCCCGCGTTCATCAACATCGGCCAGCGCCTCGAAGGTGTCGGCGAAAGCGAGGAGCTGAAGGCCTTCACCACCGCCGGATTCTTCGGCAGCGAGTTCGGGCCGATGAACCTGCCGTTTCCTGAAGAAGCCGCGCAGTCCGTGAAGCCGCCGAAGGGCATGGACGCGAATCGTTTCGCCAACCGCGACCGCCTGTTCCGCAAACTCGTTGATCAAAGCCCGCAGCGTGAGTTCATGAGCGATTATCAGCAGGAATCCATGCTCCGCAGCATGGACAACGCCTACCGCCTGCTCAGTGCGAAGGAACGCGAAGCCTTCGACATCACGCTGGAGCCGAAGGAGAGCTACGCGAAGTATGACACGGGCCGATTCGGTCGGGGCTGCCTGCTCGCACGCCGTTTGATCGAGGCTGGCACACGGTTCGTCGAGGTCACCACCGAGTATGTGCCGTTTTTCCAATGGGACACGCACAAGGACGGCCACACCACCGTGGACGCCATGCACAAGGAAATCGATCGCCCCATCGCGCAGCTCGTGCGCGATCTGGAGGCGAAGGGCCTGCTGGACCGCACGCTCATCGTCATCGCCAGTGAGTTCAGCCGTGATGCGCTCATGGAAGGTAAGCCCGGCTCCACCGCGAACGACCAGACGACCTTCAAGGTCGATACGCTCAGCGAAATGAAGCACTACGGCCTGCACCGCCACTTCACCGGCGGCACCAGTGTCATGACCTTCGGCGGCGGGGTGAAGAAAGGCTTCCTCTACGGCGAAACGGCGGACGAACGCCCGCTCATCGCCACGAAAAATCCCGTCAGCGTCATGGACCTGCATGCCACCATCATGACCGCGATGGGCATCAGCCCGAAAACCGAGTTCGAGATCGAGGGACGGCCGTTTTACGTCACCGAGGATGGGAAAGGCAAACCGGTGACAGAAATCTTCGCGTGAGATGTTCGAATCGTAGGCCGGATGTGTTGGGCGGAAATCAACATCTCCTTTCCCCTCGCATCCTTCGCCCAACTATCCGGCTCTTGGTGCTCTCGTATGCTCCCCGGCCTGCGCACGCTCCCCAAACCCAGCAGGATAGTTCGGCGAACACGCCACTCGTGTTGGCGAGGCTCAACGCGCCGAACACATCCGGCCTACGAAGGAAATCTTCGCGTAAACGATTGTCAGCGGCGGTTTGCCCCGTTTAGGCTGGATCATGAACGCGCACCGCCTTCTTCGCATCGGGGTCACGACTTTGGTCCTGGCCGTTTCCTCTTCTCTTTGTGCTGCTGACGGCGACGCCGAATGGCAGAAGGTCACCGATGTCGTCGAAGGCATCAAGAATCCGAAGGAGAAGCCCAACTCTCGAGAGGAAGCCATCGCCAAGCTCAAGACGGGCCTGATTGAATTCGACGCGGCCTACGCGGCGGCGATGAAAGCGGCTCCAGCGAATCCAGCCCGCTATGAAGCAGCGTTGTTTGAAGCGATGGTCGGGCGCGCGCGTGAGATCGCGGGCGTTCCAGCTCCTGCCAAGGTCGCCATCAGCATTGATGACATCCTCAAGGCCGAGGACGCCAAGCCCGAGACCAAATCGGAGGCCAGCCTGATCAACGTCATGGAATCTGCGGAGGCTGCCGAAGGTCCCGGAGGCGACACCGCCGCCTGGATCGCCAAAGCCGAGAAGCATTTGAAAGATTTCCCTGCGGAGAAGATGAACAAGATGGTCGAGGGCAAGGTGAAGAGCATCAAGGCCACCGCCGAGTTGAAGAACAAGCCCCTAGAAATGAAATTCACCGCTGTGGACGGTCGTGAGGTCGATCTGGCGAAACTTCAGGGCAAGGTCGTGCTCATCGACTTCTGGGCCACTTGGTGCGGACCCTGCGTGGCAGAGCTGCCGAACGTCATCAAAGCCTACAAAGAACTGCATCCGAAAGGCTTCGAGATCGTCGGCATCTCGCTCGATTCGGACAAGGCCGAGCTAGAGGCCTTCGTGAAGGACAAGGGCATGGAATGGCCGCAGTACTTCGACGGCAAGGGCTGGCAGAACGAGATCTCCACCAAGTATGGCATCAACTCGATCCCGGCCATGTGGCTGCTCAACAAGAAGGGCATGGTCGTCAGCACCAATGCTCGTGGCGGACTCGAAGAAACGGTGGCGAAACTGCTCGCGGAGTAAGCTCATGATTCCGCGCTCGTTGTTCACGGCGGTTCTGCTGGTCGCCTTCTGTCTGCATGCCCAGGAACCTGCCATCAAGGTTCAGAAGAACGTCATGGTGGCCATGCGCGATGGCGTGAAGCTGGCCACCGACATTTACCTGCCCGCAGGAAACAAAGACAAACTGCCCGTTATTCTCACGCGTCTGCCTTACAACAAGGACGGCGCGAAGAGCTTCGGTGAATACTTTGCCGCGAATGGCTATGCCTTCGTGGCGCAGGACACGCGAGGCCGTTACGCTTCGGAAGGCGTGTGGCACTGGATGACTGATGACGGCGTCGATGGGGCCGATTGCGCGGCATGGATTGCCGTGCAGCCGTGGTCGAACGGGAAAATCGGCATGGTGGGCACCTCGTATGTCGGCGGCACGCAACACGCGATGGCTTTGGAAAAAGTGCCGCAGCTCACCACAGTCATTCCGGTCGATGCCGTGTCCAACATGGGCCGCCAGAGCATGCGCAACGCTGGTGCGTTTGAGATGCGCTTTTGGAACTGGATCATGCTCAACGCGGGTAAAGGAAGCAACGCGGCGCTCGATCCCGCCACGCAGGCCGAGTTGAAGGAGATGGCGGACAACCGCTGGGATTATCTGAACCACCTGCCGCTGCGTCCTGGCTCCACGCCGCTCAAACTCGCTCCTGAATACGAGGACTGGCTCATCCAGGCCATGCGTCACGGCAAAGACGACGGTTTCTGGGCGCAGAACAACATCCTGGCCGATCCCTCGCGCTACAAGGACATGCCGGTCTATCTCGTTGGCGGCTGGTATGATTCATGGGCGGGCAACACCTCCGCCAATTTCATCGCACTCTCGAAAACGCTGAAAAGCGATGTGTATTTGATCATGGGGCCGTGGATTCACGGTGCGCAGACGAAATCCTCGCACGGTCAGGTCGAGTTCGGCAGCGATGCGGCCATCGCGGATCAGTTCGCCTGGCGTAAGGAGTGGTTTGATCACTGGATGAAGGGACTCGACAACAGCGTCGGCAAATCCGCGCCTTTCGCCAAGAAAGTGCGCATCTTCGTCATGGGCACCGGCGATGGCAGCAAGACCAAGGACGGCCTGCTCAATCACGGCGGTCAGTGGCGCGATGAAAAGGAATGGCCGCTGGCCCGTGCGAAGCCCACGCCTTTCTACTTGTATCCCAATGGCCTGTTGAGCGATGTGAAGCCGAAAAACGAGAGCGGATGGATGGCCTATGCGTTTGATCCGCACAATCCCGTGCCCACGCTCGGCGGCAACATTTCCTCCGGCGACGGCATCATGCAGCAGGGCGCGTGGGATCAGCGTGGCGGTGACAAATTCTGGAACTGGACGAAACCCATCCCGCTGTCCGCACGCCGCGACGTGCTCGTATTTCAGACGGCACCGCTTGCCGAAGACATCGAAATCACCGGCGAGATCGAGGTGAAGCTCTGGGGCTCGTCTTCTGCCGTGGACACCGATTTCACCGCCAAGCTCATCGACGTTTATCCTCCCAGTGCCGACTGGCCGCATGGCTTCGACCTCAATCTCCAGGACGGCATCGTCCGCGCCCGTTTCCGTGACTCGCTCCAGGAGGAAAAGCTCATGGAGCCGGGGAAAGTCTATCCCTTCACGATCAAGCTCTACCCCACGAGCAACGTCTTCAAAAAAGGCCATCGCATCCGCGTGGACATCAGCAGCAGCAATTTCCCACGCTTCGACGTGAACCCGAACACCGGCGAGCCGCTCCAGCAGCACCGCCGCACGGTCATCGCCACGAACACGATCCATTACGGTGCCGAGCATCCTTCGCACATCGTGCTGCCGTTTGTGCCTCAGCATTGAAGCGCTTCGCGCAGCATGCCCATGCTCGCGTTCCCGCCCGTGAGCACGCAGGCCACGCGTTTGCCCCGCCACGCATCGCGATGCTTCTTCAGCGCCGCATAAGCCAGCGCACCTGCGCCTTCGGCGATGTTGTGCGTGGCTTGAATGATCTCTCGCATGGCGGTGATGGCGTCGTCGTCGTTCACAGTCACGATGTCATGCGCATGGCGGATCACATGCTCCAACGCGTCCTGGTTCGGAGTTTTGCACGCCACACCTTCCGCTACTCGCGTCGTGCTCGATTGCTCGACGAACTGTCGCTGCTGAAACGACAGCGCATACGCGGGCGCATGCTCGGACACGACGCCGATGATCTTCGTCTTCAATCCCAGTGCCTCACGGGCCGCTGCGATGCCGCAGAAGCCGGAACCGAGGCCGATGGGCACGAAAACCGCGTCCAAATCCGCCACGGAGCGAAACATCTCCAAGCCATACGTCGCCACGCCACGCACGAGCCAGGGATGAAACGACGGCACCGCATGCAGGCCCTCTTTGGCAGCCAGTTCGCGTGAATATTCGAGCGCTTCTTGAAACTCACGGCCATGCTCGATCAATTCGGCTCCGAGCGAGCGCATCGCCGTGTTCTTCTCCGGGTTGTTGCCATGCGGCACCACGATGACTGCGCGCAGGCCGTTCAGTTTGGCCGCGAAGGCGATGGATTGGCCGTGATTGCCCGTCGTGGCGGCGATGACGCCGCGTACTTCGGGCTGCTGGCGTTTCAGTTCATCCATATAAACCAATCCGCCGCGGATCTTGAAAGCACCGACGGGCGTGTGGTTCTCATGCTTCAACCACAGCTCGCAGCCGAGACCCGCTTCGAGCAACGGCCAGCGATAGGTCGGCGTTTCGCGGATGTGCGGACGAATGAGAGCCTTGGCGGCTTCGATTTCGCTGAGGGTTGGCAATGGCTCCATGTGACATGGCTAGGCATGAACTTCGCAAAGGCAAGCCCGCTCCCGGCGTATGACTCGCACCATGAACACGCCCGCCACCTCACGTCGTCGCTTTCTGCAAACCTCCCTCGCTGGAGCCGTCTCGTTGCCTGCCTGGGCCGCACCGCTGGGTGCCAATGGCGATGTGCGCGTTGCCGTCATCGGCTTTCGCGGTCGTGGCGGCGGTCATATCAACGAACTCTTGAAGGTGCCCGGTGTGCGGCTGGTGGCTCTCTGCGATGTGGATTCCGCCGTCGTGGACAAAAAGGTGGCTGATCTCGACAAGAAGGGAGTGAAGGTGAAAACCTACCGAGACTTCCGCGAGTGCTGCGCAGACAAGGATGTGGATGCCGTGACCATCGCCACGCCGAATCACAGCCATGTGCTCATCGCTCTCACCGCTTTGCAGCATGGAAAGCACGTCTATGTCGAGAAGCCGGTGAGTCACAATCTCATCGAAAGCGCCAAACTGATGGCTGCGGCAACGAAAGCCGCTGCGAAGGGCATCGTCGTGCAGCACGGTATGCAGCGCCGATCCGATGAGGGCTGGGCGTCGGCGATGCAGTGGGTGAAGGAAGGCCACATTGGCAAGACCAAGCTCTCCCACGCGCTCGTTCATGGCCTGCGCATGAGCATTGATAAAGTGGACGGGCCACAGCAGCCGCCTGCCACGGTGGACTACAAACTGTGGTCCTCACCGCGCCCTGAGATGCCGATCATGCGGAAACAATTTCACTACGACTGGCATTGGCAGTGGCCGTATGGCGGCGGCGACATCGGCAATCAGGGTCCGCATCAATATGACGTGGCCCGTTGGGCGCTTGGCGATCCCGACACGTTGCCGAAGCGCGTGATGAGCTTCGGCAATCGCTGGGGTTATGTGGATGACGGCCAGACCGCGAACTGCCAGATCGCCTTTCATCCGTATGAGCCGGTGCCGCTCATCATGGACAAGTTTGGCCTGCCCATGAAGGATATGAATCCGAAGCTCGGTTCCGCTCCGTTCAAAGGCGTGCGTGACGGCAACATCATCCATTGTGAAGGCGGTTATGTGGCTGAATCGAAGGCCTACGACAACGAGGGCAAGGCGATCATGAAGTTCGAGAACTTCCTCACCGGCCCCGACCACATGAAGAACTTCATCGACTCCGTCCGCGTCGGCAAATACACCAAGGACGTGCTGCACATCCGCCACGGCCACCATGCCGCCTGCTTGTCCCACCTCGCCAACGTCTCCTACCGCCTCGGCAAGGCGATGAAGAACGACGAAATCAAAGAGCGCCTCGAAGGCGACAAGTTGGGTCAGGAACTCTTTGCCGAGTTTCTCAAGAATCTTGCCGCCAACCGCATCGACCTCAACTCGCAGCAGATCATCGCTGGCCCCTGGCTCGACTACGATCCCGCGAGCAATCAATTCACTGGTGAATTCGCCGCCGAGGCGAACAAGCTCTGCCAGGAAGAGTACGCCGCCGGTTTTGAGCTGCCGGAGGTGTGAGTTTTTCAGAGAGAGCGCCCACGATTGATCAAACGCGGCGTTTGCCGCGTTTTGGAATGACTTCCCTTCATGAAACGATTCGCACTCCCCTTCCTCTTCGTTGTATCTCTGCACGCGCAAACACCTGCACCAGCCGCCAAACCGGCTCCGGTGCCGAAACGCGCTCCCACCATGGCGAATGTGGCCTACGGCACGCATGAGCGCCAGGTGCTCGACCTTTACAAGGCGGAGTCCGCGAAGCCCACGCCGCTGCTGTTCTTCATCCACGGCGGTGGCTGGGTGAATGGGGACAAATCGGGTGTTGGTGAACTTGAAGCCTGCCTCGCCGCAGGCATTTCTGTCGTCTCCATCAACTACCGCTACTCCTGGCAGGCACACCTAGCGGGCGTGATGCCGCCGGTGCAGTGGCCGCTGGAGGACGCGGCGCGTGCGTTGCAGTTCGTGCGTAGCAAGGCGGATGAATGGAACATCGACAAGCAGCGCATCGGGGCCAGCGGCGGCAGCGCGGGTGCATGCAGCAGCCTCTACCTCGCCTTCCACGACGACATGGCCGATCCGAAGAGCAGCGATCCCATCGCTCGCGAGTCAACCCGCCTCTGGTGCGCGGCGGTGACCGGCGCGCAGACCTCGCTCGACCCGAAACAGCTCATCGAGTGGACGCCGAACAGCCGCTACGGCGGTCACGCCTTCGGTTTTATGGATCCGAACGACCGCAAAACCCGTGACACCCGTTTTGCCGAGTTCCTGGAGAAGCGCGAGTCCGTGCTGAAGTGGATCAAGATATACTCGCCCTACGAGCTCGTCAGCAAAGACGATCCGCCCGTTTATCTCTTTTACTCAGCGGTCCCCGCCATCGGCCAGCCGCAGAAAGATCCCACCCACACTTCCAACTACGGCGTCAAACTTCAGGAACACTGCCAGGCCATCGGCACCGAATGCGAACTCGTCTATCCCGGTGCTCCGGACGTGAGGCACAAGACGATCGCGGAGTTTTTGATCGCGACGTTGAAGAAGTAAAACTAATACCTTCAGGCTTGTGATTGAATAAGCTTATCAGCCTCGATTATCGCTTCGCAACCAGCGAGGATTTCCTGTATTTCGTAAATTCCCAATCTGGTTGGTTCTATATCGTGATTTTGCTCCCTAATTCTGATTCGAAGCTCAATGTCGTCAGAGAAGAAATAGACCTGCTGATCGAGTTTTAAGGCATCTCGAACGATTTTAGCTACAATCGGATCGGCGTAGGCTCGCTTATCAGCGTTTGTCGAAATTGAATCTATTCTGAGCCATTTTTCTTTCTGAGCCTTCTCTATTCGGTTGATCGCTAAACGAGCTCTCTTGTTTTTTTGATCTTCATACCCCGTACGATTTTTGATATTACAGATTTCGTCAAACTGGACACCCGGCAATACAACTTGTCGTTTAGCTTCTAAAGCTGCCAAGCGCAGAGCTCCAAAGAAAGCCTCGTACTCACGATTCATCCAGATGTTGGAATCAACCACCAAACAGCCAGCGAGTACCTTGTTGAAAGAATCCAGGTAGCTATCAGCTGTCTCAAAAACTTTTTCCTGCCGCTCGGCCTCCTGCTGTTGTCTCGCAGCTTCTTGCTGCCTTAGAAAAGACTCACGTTGTTGATGAATTAGTTGTTGTCTTTCAATCTCTTTTTTCCTTGAGTCGCTTTAATCCAACACGAAACCCCATACCAAATACCGAATGGAACGCATAAAACGAAAAGCCAAAATAATTTTTCCATCGATTGCGCATGTTCGCGCGCCTCACGTTCAGCGTCATTTTCACAGGCAACGAGGAACAGTGCCTGTATCACAAAAATGGATAGATAAGTCCTGGTTCGCAGGTTTGAGCACATAATTTCTAAACAAGAATCGGGCACCAAATGAGGTGCCAATCGTTTGTCAAATTCTTAAAGCCAGATGCGCGGCAAACCGTGCGTACTATGCGGTCCATGAAACTCACCCTTTCCCTCCTCCTGCTCACCAGCATTGCCTTTGCCGCTGACACACCGGCCAAGAAAGCTGAAGCGCCCGCCAAGAAGGCTCCGGCCAAGAAAGTTTATCCGCAGAACCCGCCGAAGACGGTGGCTGATTTCAAATATGGTCCGCACGAGCGCAACGTGCTCGATTTCTGGCAGGCGAAGTCGGACAAGCCGACGCCGCTGCTGTTTTACATCCATGGCGGCGGTTGGATGGGCGGGGACAAGGCGGGGATCGCGGTGGAGCCGTTTTTGAAGGAGGGGATTTCAGTGGTGTCGATCAACTACCGCTTCATTCATCAGGCGCAGGAGGTGGTGCCGCCCGTGAAGGCGCCGCTGACCGATGCGGCGCGTGCGTTGCAGACCGTGCGCAGCAAGGCGGTGGAGTGGAACATCGATAAGCAGCGCATCGGCGCGAGCGGCGGCTCGGCGGGCGCGTGTTCGAGTCTGTGGCTGGCCTTCCACCCCGACATGGCCGATCCGAAGAGCGATGATCCCATCGCGCGTGAATCGACACGTTTGTTGACCGCTGCGGTGAATGGTCCGCAGACCACGCTTGATCCGAAGCAGATGCGCGAATGGACGCCGAACAGCAAGTACGGCGGTCATGCCTTCTTGAAGAAGGAGGAAAACACGAACTTCGACGCCTTCCTGGCGGCGCGGGAGAAAATCCTGCCGTGGATCGCCGAGTACTCGCCTTACGCGCTCGTGTCGTCCGACGATCCGCCGGTTTATTGCTTTTTCGGTGCTCCTCCTGCGATTGGGCAGGAGCAGAAAGACCCGACGCACACGGCGAACTTCGGCGTGAAGTTGCAGGAGCATTGCAAGGCCAACGGCGTGGCCTGTGACGTGGTTTATCCCGGTGCGCCGGAGGTGAAGTTCAAGACGGTCAACGAGTATCTCATCGCGAAGCTCAAGGAAGCGAAGTGATTCCACACAGCAGCCAGTTCAACCATTCCAACCGACCATGAAACGCCAATCCATCCTCCTCTGTAGTTTTGCACTCGCATTCGGCTCCGTCTTCAGCGCGGATCAACCCGCTTTCCGTCCGATCTTCAACGGCAAGGATCTCACCGGCTGGTATGGCCTGAATCCGCATTCTGTGATGAAGCTCGAAGGCGAGAAGAAGGACGCGGCGCTCAAGAAGATGCGCGATGAGTTCGCGACGAACTGGCGGGTGGAGAATGACGAGTTGGTCAATGACGGTCACGGACCGTATGCCACGACGGAGGAGGAGTTCGGCGACATCGAGTTTCTCATCGAATACAAGACCGTGGCCGGTGCCGACAGCGGCATCTACATGCGTGCCACGCCGCAGGTGCAGATCTGGGACAAGAACCAGGTCTTTGACCCTGCCAAGCCGACACGTCGGCCGCATCTCGGCTCCGGCGGTTTGTTCAACAACACGCCGGACACACCGGGCCGCGATCCGCTGGTGGTGGCGGACAAACCCTTTGGCGAGTGGAACAGCTTCCGCATCCGCCAGATCGGCGCGCGCACCTGGGTGTGGCTGAACGACCAGCTCGTCGTCGATGGCGCACCGCTGGAAAATTATCCTGACAAGACCAAACCACTGCCCACCAAAGGCCCGATCATGCTGCAAACGCACGGCGGTGAGATCCGCTGGCGGAACCTGAAGGTGCGCGAGATCGGCGCTGAGGAAGCGAAGACGATTCTCGCCGAAGCCGACGCGAAGAAGTGAGGCAATCAACTCTGTCGAAAGAGCCGTGGTGGTCAGCCGCCACGGCTCTTTTTGCTGAGGACGCATAAAAAGATTGCGTGTGCCGGGCGTTTTCGGCTTTGATGACGGTTGAAGCCGTTGCCCAAAAGCATTCTCCCATTTCGACAATGACCCTGCCCAACAGTCTGATCGAAAAAGTCTTCTTTGGAGCCTGCCTGTCGCCCTACCTTATTTACTTCGTCGGATTGGGGCCGATCGCGCCGCTGCTGCTGGCGTGGCCGCTGATCGGCATCGCATTTTTCGTGTGGTTGCGGGAGGGCATCCGCCCGCCGATGCTGGTGCTGGTGTGGTGCGCATGTTGCACGGGCATCCTGGTGGAGGAGCTGCTGTCGCTTTACCTGCACGGGCTGGGCTTCAAGCACATTCCGTGGTGGTTCCTGACGTATGCGCTGGGCGCGTTTCTGCCGTTGGTGGGCGGCTTGATCCGTCCGGGCGTCATTGCCACGGCGGCGGCTCTGCTGGGCGTGCAGACGCTGATTTATTGCCTCGTCGCCTTCGCGCTCACCGGGGCGCAAGTTTTGCCCCTCATCGAGTACAAGGCGCTCATCCCCAGCTCGCTGTTTGGGAACAAGGATCTGTTCAGCGTGCATTTCCTCGCGCCTGCCTACCGCATCGACCAGGAATGGCGGCTGGTGGCCACCACGCCGTATGCGCCGTTCGCCGGTGCGATGGCGCTGATGTTTCTCATCCTCACGCTGGTCGGGAAGAACTCGCTGTGGAAGTGGACCGGTGTCGCAGGCTGGGTGCTGCTGCAGATCTGCACGTATTCACGCATGGGCATCCTGGCCAGTTTCACCTGCCTCATGATCTACGTGATTGTCGGCCAGGGGCGACGGTGGTTTTTCCTCGCCGCAGGTGCGGGCATGCTGGCGGTGGCGGCGCTCGCCGGGCCGATGCTGCATCTCAGCGAGAAGGCGGCGTCGGCGGTACACTCCGCACGGCTGAACTCCTCGCAGGACCGCGAGAACCTGCGCACCATCGCTTTTGAAAACTGGCTGTATGGCGAGCACTCGGTGCTGGGCGCGGGCGAAACCGTGCCGGGCAGCCAGATCGTGAACCAAGTGTACATCGGCGACCTCGATTCATTGGGAGCGATGCTGTTCCTGCGCGGCGCGCTGGGCTTCTGCTTCACCGTGGTGCCGATTTTGTTCACCTGGGTGTTTGGCATGAGCGGCGGCACGCATCCGTATTATCGCGCGGTGCTGTGCATCGCCACGGCGCTGATGTTTTACTCGTGGTCGCAGTCCTTGAAGGATTTGTTCATGTATTTCTGGCCGATTTTCCTGTTCATTGGCGCGGTGGCGTTTCGCGACCGTGACCGCGTTCCCTCTCCCGTCCTGCAACCCGCACTCTGCACTCCATGAAGCTGATTCGTTTTATCCTCATTCTCACCATCTGGCTCGCGCTGGGTGCCGCCGGCGGCTGGTTCGCCTATCAGCAGATGCCGGGCAAATACGTCAGCGAGGGCGAGGTGGCGCTCATCAGCGAGACGCTGTCCTCCGCCGGGCTGGCGCAGTTCTCGCGCATCTCGCTCATGGGCAGCGTGGACCGCGAGCTGGCGGCGCAGAATTTCCAATCCCTGCGCGTGCGTGAGCATGCGGCCAAGACCGTCGGCGGCATCACGCCCGCCGAGATCACCGACAACCTGAATGTGAAAACGCGGGACACCTCCGCCGTCATCTCCATCAAGGTGTCCGCCGATTCACCGAAACGCGCGGCGGATCTCGCCAACGCGCTCATCGACGAGGCCATCCGCGTGGATGGTGAAAAGCGCGAGTCCACGGCACGCACCGCGTTGCAGGCTGTGGGCACGCGCCTCGCCGAGGTGCGCAAGGAGCTGGACGAGGTGAACACCCGCATCCGCCAGTTCAATCTCGACAAGGGCATCATGATCAGTGACGAAAACGAGCGCCAGCAGGTCGTGGCGCTGACCATCGCCGACACGGAGAAGCGGCTGGCGGAGTTGCAGGTGGAGCAGACCGCGCTGAAAAGCCGTCTGAAGCAGGCGGCAGACCTCATCGCCGCGTTCAACAGCAAGGGCGAGCTGCCCAGCGGCTTTGAGTTCGACGATCAGGAGCGCAACTACACGCTCTCCGAGGCGCGGCGAAAGCTGCTGGACCAGGAGTCGCAGCTTGCCTCGCTGAAAAGCCGCTATGGGCCGGAAAATCCGAACACCCAGGCCGCGCAGGCGGAGGTGGAAACCACGAAACGCACCATCTCCGACACCCTGGGCATGCAGGGCGTGCGCCTGACCTCGCGGCTGAAGGACAACGAGGAGGCGGTGAAGTATTTCGAGAAGAAACTCGCTGACACGGAGGAGAAGGCGCGCAAGACGGACATCTCGCTCGATCCCATCTATGTGGGGCTTAAATCTCAGCGTGAGGCGCTGCAAAGCTCCCTGAGCCAGCTTTCCACGCGCTTCACCGAGCTGTCCGTCTATGCGGCGGCCAAACCGGTGACGATGCAGCGTTTCTCCGATCCCTATGTGCCGGACGGGCCGTCGAAAATGAAGATCCTCAGCGCGCTGGCCGTCGGGCTGTTCGTGGGCGGTTTCCTCGGTCTCCTGCACATGGTTCTGAGCGCCGGTGTGGTCTCCAAACTTCAAACCTATGTGGCGGGCAAGTAAAACCAGCTTCCTGGCATGGAGCCTCACGGCGGTGGTGCTCGTCACCACTGTGGCGGTGATCTGGCTGGCGCCGCGTGCCTGGCTGGCGCAGGCGCGGGTGGAGATCAGCCCGCTGGATGTCTCGCCCACCGGCATGGCCGGCTTCGTGCGCGTGGACTTCGCCTATGGCAACCGCATGCTGCCACAGGAGATGGTGGCGCGCATGACGAGCAGCGGCACGCTGCGCCGTGCGCTGAAAAAATTGCAGTGGCCGGATGACGAGGCCGGTCTCGAAATGGCGGCGGACTCGGTCATGGCGCACTTGGTGCCCGGCAGCACGGTCATCGAGGTGATGGCACGCAGTGACAAGCGCGAGGAGGCTCTCACACTGGTGGAGGCGGTCATCGCCGTGCAGGACGACATCCGCCGCGAGGAGCGCGGCACGCTGGCGGGGCAGTTGCTCGGTGTGCTGGACAAGGCCGCCGCTGATCTCGGCAAGGAGCGTCTCGAACTCGCAGGCAGGCTGGCGAAGATGGACGTGCATCTGCCGCTCGATTACTCCTCCTTCATGGTCAAGATGGAGACCACGCTCGCGGACATCACCGAGCAGCGGATGCGGCTGGCCGGAACCCTCCGCCGAATTGAAACGCTGGGGACCGGCGGCAGTGTCACCGCCAAAGGCAGCGTGGAGGAGGAGCTCTTCGCCACCAATGCCGGTTACGCCGGCCTGCGCTCACGTCTTGGCTCCAAGCAGGCCATCCTCGCCCGCATCACCACCACGCAGGGCGTGAACAGCGACGAGTACAAGCAGACCGTCTCCGAGGTGAGCGCCTTGGAGAGCGAGCTGAAGCAGTTCGTCTCCGGCGCGGCCGCCCAGTTCCGTGCGCAGATGCAGGCGCTGGACCAGTCCGCCGAGGAGATCGAGAAACGCATGAAGTCACGCGAGGACGCGCTCAGCGCCGCGCGTGCCACGCTGCTTTCGCCCGAGTACGAGTCCCTGCGGCTGCGCGCCGAGATGGTTCGCGAGCAGCTCAAGCAGATCGAGCAGCGCCGGGCGGAGATCCAAACCTACCAACAGCTCTATCAGCCCGCGCTGCGCCTCGTCGTGCCACCGGAAGTCGGGGCCGCGCCGGAGGATCGCCTCCGTGGGGCACGCGTCGTGTTCGCCGTGTTCGGCGCGTTGTTCATCGGCCTGTCTCTCAGCACCATCCTGCGGCATCGCGTCGCGCCGCCGCCGGATTCGGCCTTCGCTTAAACCCGCCTCCCGCGCCTTATGGACAACACGCTCGTCTCCGTCATCATCCCCTGCTACAACATGGAGCCCTATCTGGCGCAGACGCTGGAGTCGGTGATCAACCAGACCTACAAGAACCTGGAGATCATCGTCGTCGATGACGGCTCGAAAGACGGCACGGCGAATGTGGCGCGTGAGTATGAGAAGCGTGATTCGCGGGTGAAGGTGCTCGTGCAGGCCAACAAAGGCGCCTCCGCCGCGCGCAACCTCGGCCTCGACCATGCCAGCGGCAAATACATCGCCCTCACCGACGGCGATGACTGGTGGGCGCCCACCAAGATCGAGAAACACGTCAAGCATCTGGAGGGCGATCCCAGCGTCGGCTGCAGCTACTCCGCCACGCAGTTCGTCACGCTTGATGGCAAGCTGCTGCACTGCCGCTTTCCCAAGACGAAAAACCTCAGCGACTACTACCTCTACTGCCGCAATCCCATCACCAACGGCTCCACGCCCGTCTTCCGCCGCGAGGTCTTCGACGAGCACAGCTTTGACGAGGACAAGCCGCGCAACAATGACGTGGACTGCTGGCTGCGCATCTGCTTCACCCCGCCGCGGAAATGGAAGCTGGAGGGCGTCAACGAGGCGCTCACCTTCTACCGCGTCACACCCGGCAGCCTCTCCGACAAGCTCGACAAGCACTACGACGCCTGCCTGCACACCTGGCAAAAGTCGTACCAGTACGCGCCCGACATCGCCAAGAAGTTTGCCAAGCTGGCCGAGGCCTTCCAGCTCCGCAACTACGCCCGCCGCGCCTTCTCCATGCGCCAGAGCGCCGACTGCCGCCGCTTCATGTTCCAGGCCATGAAGACCGACATGCGCATGTTCCTCTACGAGCCCGTGATGACCGCCGCCACCCTCGCCGCCGTCCTGCTCGTGCCCTTTGTTCCCGGAGGAAAAAAGAAATCATGAAGCACCGGCTGCCCACCCTCACGATTCTCGACATTCCCATCGTGCGCGCGACGGAGGCGGAGGCGATGGAGGAGATCCGGCGGCTGACGGAACAGCCGGAGCCGGCGCTGGTGATTTATGTGAACGCGCACACGCTGGAACTGACGACGCGTGATCCTGCGTATCGCCAGATCGTGCAGGAGGCGGCCATCGTGATGAATGACGGCATTGGGGTGTCCATGGCGGCGAAGATCGTGGGCAGCGTGTCGTTTCCGGCGAATCTGAACGGCACGGACCTGACGCCGTTGATTTTGAAACTGGCGGCGGAGCGGGGCTGGCGGGTGTTTCTGCTGGGAGCCCAGCCTGGCGTGGCGGAGAAGGCGGCGGCGAAGTTTGTCTCGCAGAATCCGACCCTGGTGATCAGCGGGACGAACTCGGGGTTCTTCAAAGCCGAGGAGCTGGAGGGCGTGATTCAGAAGATTCGTGAGGCGCGAACGGATGTGCTGATCGTGGGCATGGGCAATCCGGTGCAGGAGCAGTGGCTGGCGCGGCATCAGGCACAGACGGGGGCGAAGCTCGGCGTGGGTGTGGGCGCGTTCCTCGATTTTTCAGCGGGGGTGTTTCCGCGTGCGCCGCTGTGGATGCAGAAGATGAAGATCGAGTGGCTCTACCGCATGACACGCGAGCCGAAGCGGCTGTGGAAGCGCTATCTGGTCGAGGCGCCGGTGTTTCTGGCGCACGTGGCCCTGGACGTCTGGAAGAAGAAGCGGCGGGCTAAGTCAGCGTCGCCGCAATAGCGGCACGCAGTTCGTCACGCGCGGGGCGGAGATCCACCGGCGTATTGGCGGGGGACATCAAATCGTTGCGCTGGTCGATGCTGAGGAGGCGGTCGCCGAGATGCAGCTCTTGGAAGGCGTCGATGATCTTGTGGTCCTTGGCCGGATCGCAAACAGCCCAGGCATTGGCACCGAGGCTGAGGGAGGTGAGGGCGACGTGGAGGCGGTTGGAGAGAATCAGCGATGCGGCGCAGTAGGTGGACGCGAGATTTTCCAGGGTGATCTCACTCAGGGCGGTTTCAATGCCCATGGCGTTGAGTTCAGCGGCGATGGCGCGGACGCAGGCTTCATCCCGCTCCACCTGCCAAGTGAGCATGACTGGCAGCGCATGCTGGCGGGCGTAATGCGCGGCCAGTGCGGCGACCTGCTGCACGAATCCGGCGCGCTTTTCCTCGGGGTAGTAGTCGAAACGGAAGGAGACGATGAGCCCGCCATTCTTCACCACGTTCGGCGGTTGTTTACCGGAGAGCAGGACGATGAGATCCGGCGCGCAGGAGATGTTCCGCTGGTTTTTGAAGCTGCGGATGCGCTCCAGGCTGCCCTGATCCCGCACCATGGTGTGATGCGAGAGGCGGACGAGGAGCTTTTCCAGCCGGGCACCGAGGCCGCTGTTGTTCGGGATGGATTTGCCCAGGCGCATGTAGCGCACGCCGAGCAGGCGGTAGTAGATGGCGAACGCGATGGGCACCACATGCCGCCAGCTCGCTTTGCCAGCGTGGCCGGGCGGGGCGATGATGACATCAAAGTAGGCACGGCAGAAGATCAGCTTCAGGTAATAGCCGAGACCGCGTTTCGTGGCAAAAATGACCGGTGAAGGGACATCGGCGATCAGCGCATCGCGAAACTGCTTCGAGACACCGGAGACATCGAAGAGCATGCGATCCGCTTTTTCGGCGAGGAGGTCGATCAGGAGCTTGTTGATCAGGAGGTCCCCGAGGTTCGAGTCCTGGGTCTTCATCAAATACAGGATTCTCATGGTGTGCGGAGGATTTTGGCGGAGGCGGGGAGGTTGAAGAAGATCATGTCCACCGTGGCGAGCATGATGAAGGCGCTGGTGGCGCCCCAGCCGCTGAATGCCAGCGCGGTGACGCCGAAAGCAGCGAGACTCGCGACGGAGGTGATGAGCAGGAACTTGCGCTCATGCATGCCGATGAGGAAATAAGCGCCCCAGTATTTGATGAGCAGGCTGGCGAGGAAATAAGCGCCGCTGATGACATGCCAGCGGCCAATGGGCAGTCCTTGACCAAACAGGAGCTCACCACCACGGCTGATCCAGGCGTCGGGAAACACCGCCACGATCAGCGGCGCGGCGCTGAGCACCACGGTGATGAGATAGGCGCGGCGTATCCAGGTGCCTTTGTTCTGCTCCAGAGCCTGTTTGATGGCAGGAATCATCGGGCCAAAGATCAGCGTGGCCGAGTTGCGGATGAGCAGGGAGATGCTCATCAGGGCTGAGTAGATCGCGAGATCAGCGGCACCGGATTTGGAGTCGAGGATGAACTTCAGCAGCTCACGCGGCAGGTTGGAGGAGAACTCGAAGATGAGATAGATCAACCCGCCGAAGAACAGCGTTTTGCCAATGCCCAGGCCCACGCTGCCGTCCTGGATGCCATAGCGTGATTTGAGCTCACGCCGGCTGTAAAGATACAGGGGCAACGTCTGGACGAGGCAGGTGGTGGTGACGAGAAACCAGATCTTTGGGTAAAACGGAAACAGCAGCAGCATGGCGGCGGCGATCGCGTTGCCGAGGCCGTTGTAGAGGTAGGATTTGTGAGCTCGCAGCGCGGCGGTCTCGATGCGGATGAAGGAGTTGCACACCGCGCGCATGACGAGGCTCAGGGCAAACACGACCAGCGTCAGGAGATGCTCCAGCAGCGACGATTGCACCGATCCTGCGAAGTTGGGCGAGAGGAAGGTGAAGACGGAGGCTCCGAGCGCACCGATGATCGAAACCAGGATCGTCAGGATGAGGGAGGTGCGGATCACATCCGCGTTTTTGTGATCGAGCTTCGTGCCGGAGAGCAGGGAGGTCAGATTTGGCCCGCCAAACACCTGCGCCGGTGATTGCAGAATAAAAAGCGCGATGAAAAGCGAGTACAGCCCGTAGCCCTCGGCACCGAGGTGGCGGATGGCGAGCGGGATCGAGGCGAGTTGCAGCACCGCTCCCAGGGCCTTGCTGACGAGGCCGGAGGAGATGACCTTCACAAACACCCTGCCATGCTGGTGCAAAGAGGCGTTTTCACCATCCGGAGCTGGTGCAGCGCTTTCAGGTGTCGGCATGGCGGTGATGATTGCGGGATGCCTACTTCGGCAGGTGCTTCTCGATGAAGTCGATCATCTGGTCGGTCGTGGCCGGTTTGGCGAGGAAGGGGAAGCCGCTGATGATGCCGCCGTGAGCGTGCAGCTCAGCCTCGCGCACGGTGGCGGTGTGGAAGACGACGGCGATGTGCTTGAGCCGCGAGTCGTTCTTGAGGCGGTAGATGATGTCGGCGCCATCGAGGTCGGGCATCATGACATCGAGCACGACGAGGTCCGGGACGAAATCCATGATCGTGTCGAGCGCCTTGAGCGAGTCGTTTTGCTCACGCACCTCGTAACGACCGGTGTCCTCCAGGTTCATGGCCATGAGGCTGGTGATGAACGGCTCGTCATCAATGAGCAGGATTTTTTTCTTCGCGGAATCGGGAGAATCGCTCATGGAGTTGGTTGGGAATCAAGGTTGGGCGGCGGATTTCAAGGTCAGAACGACCAGAACTCCGCCTGCAGGTTGGTTGCTTATCTCTAATCGTCCGTGGTGCAAATCAACGACCTTTTTGGCGACGGTGAGGCCCAGCCCCGCGCCTTTGCCGGCGGCCTTGGTGGTGTAAAACGCTTCAAAGATGAGAGGCATCTGGCTTTTATGAATGCCATGGCCCGTGTCGGCGATCTCAATGACCACGGCATGGTCACCCGCGCGGAACCATGACTGTCGCTGCCAGCCTTCACGCTCGCTGGTGTTGAAGGTTTTCAAAGCTGTGGTGATGGTGAGCGTGCCACCGCCGGGCAGCATGGCATCAACCGCGTTGGCGCAGAGGCCGACGATGGTCTCGGTGATGTGCTTTTTATCGACGAGAATGGTGGGCAGGCCCGGCACCAAGCGCTTTTCGACGCGCACGGAGGGATCCAGGGTCATGGAGGCGAGAGCGCTCTCGATGAGGGTGTTGGCATCCTCGGCGGTCATGCTGGTCTCAATCGGAGAGCAGGTTTGCAGCATGCTTTTCATCGCCTTGTCGATGCGGTCCGCGCCCTGACGCAGGAAGCTGACGATCTTTTTGCGCAGATCGTCGGTCATCGGTCGCGGCCCGGCGAGCAGGTCGGTGGCGAGGACGATCTGGCTGAGCGGGTTGCAGACCTCGTGAGCGATGCTGGAGGCGAAGTGCGAGAGCGCACCGGCCTCCTCAAGCTTCTTGAGGGTGTCTTCCTGCGGCGGTGCGCTGTCAGGCGTGGGTGCGCTGTTCATGATGCGGGGCTATGACACGACGGCGGGCGCGCCCGTTGCGTGATCGATGAAATTTTTGGCCGTGGCGATGACTCCGTCGAGTTTCATGTTTGGACGGATGAAGGTACGGCTCAGCACGTATGACTCGGTGATGTGCGTGCCGGAGGCGATGACGCATTCCTCGCCGATGACGACGTTTGGGCCGATGGTGGCACCGCTGATGGTGCAGCCGCTGCCGATCCAGCACGGGGCGTTGAAGACCGTGTCCTTCGAGATGCTGCAATGATGGCCGATGATGACACCGGGGGCGATCAGGGTCTCCAATTCGGGCAACTGGGTGCCGAATTTCTGCAATTCGAGCAGCCATTTTTTCACCATCGCGAACCAGGTTTTCGTGACGGGCTGGTCCGGCAGGCAGGGAACGATGGCGGTGCCGCGTTGAAGCTGGATCGAGCCGCTGGCATCCACAAACGCGCAGGTGTCGGTGGCGGCCTCGGGCACGCCGTTTTTGACCTCGGCCTGCTTGCAGAGCGGAAAGGTGTCGCGCACGTAGGCAGCGAGCGGTTCATCGTCTTTTTCGAGCCAGAGGGTCAGCAGGGCATTGCTGCGGAACAGATGGTCCATCCAGTGCTCGATGACGCGGCGCTGGCCAATCTCCCAAAGGAAGAAGGACTCGCCGTTGAGCAGGACGGAGGGTTTGTCGTAAAGAATGGCGTCGGCGTTCATCGTTGAGAAGGAGATCAGTTGCCGCCGCGGTTCTTGAGCGCAATGGGGACGGTCATGAGCAGGATTTTGAGGTCGAGCCAGAGGCTCTGCTTCGCCGCGTACTTCAAATCGAGGCCGATGGCCTCGTCGTGGGTGATCTTGCTGCGATTGCTGATCTGCCAGAGGCCGGTGAGGCCGGGCTTGATCTTGTGGCGCAGCAGATCACGCGGCGTGAATTCCGCCACCTCCCACATCGCAAACGGGCGCGGGCCGACGAGGCTCATGTCGCCGTTGATGATGTGGAAGAGCTGCGGCAGCTCATCGACGGAGAATTTGCGCATGAATCTGCCGAAGGGCAGGATGCGCGGGTCGTTGGGGTATTTTTCCGCGTCGGAGAACTTCAGCAGCGCCTTGCGCAGCTTCATGACGGATTCGTGTTCTGGATCGACGAAGTGCTGCGCGGTCTTGCTGATCTTGTGCTCCTGGATTTTTTTCTCGATGGCCTCCGCGTCGCGGCGCATGGTGCGAAACTTCATCATCGGGAACAGACGGCAGAACTTCCCGACGCGCTTGCCGGCGAAGGTGACGGGCCTGCCATCGACGATGATGATGGTGAGCGCAGCGGCGATGAGTAGCGGAGACAGCGCCAGCACCACGAGTGATCCGCAGATGATGTCGAGCGCGCGTTTCGCTCCTTTGCGCAAGCCGTGGCGCAGATGATGGCGCGCGCGCAGGGCGCAGGCGGCTAGGTGCTGTCCCAGGCTGGTCGGTGAGGTTTGGATCATGGGCGGAACGCGATGGGGAAAAGAGTGGCGGCCTAGAAGAAGCGGGTGAGCTGCACACCGGCCTGGGTGCGCTCCAGATCGGCATTGGGGATGTCGTTTCGCTCACGGCGATGCCATTGGAGGAACAGTTCGATGTTGATGCGATTGAACGCCTTGTCGGAATCCTGACGCCAGCCGAAGGCGAGGCGGGACATCGGCTCCCAGTCGAGCCGGCCCGTGTCGTAGCGGCGGCGGATGACTTGAAATTCGGCGGAGGCATAAAAATTGGGGCTGAAATCATGCAGCAGCTCGGGGCCGAAGCGCAGCTCGCGAAACAACGCTCCTTGGGCGAGTACGGAGGGACGGTTGGCAATGCCGAAGCGAAAGTTGAGCCGGGTTTTGTCCGTGGCCTGCCAGAAAAAGGTGCTCAACGTCACAAGGCTGACCTTGTCATTGCGCGGGGGGGAGCGGTTGAACTGCCGCCACTCCAGCCCGGTGCGCGTGGTGAGGCCGAGTTTGGGCGTGGGCTTCCATTCCAGCAGCAGCAGCGCCTGCTCGTAGTCCTGGGTGCCCAAGGCGCGCTGTTTGAAGGCGAGATGGCCGGTTTCTGCGCCCAGGCCGATTTTGGTCTTTGGCGAGAGTTCCCACAGCAGTGCGCCGTCGCCGATCCATTCGTCGCGGCTGGAGCCGCCCTGTGCCACGGTGATCTGCCGGTACACCGCCCTGCCGCGCAACGTGGTGCGTGGGGAGAGGCGGTATTCCAGCAGCGCGGAGGCGTCCAGCAAGGTGAAGTTTTCCTCGGGCGAGGTGTTGTCTGACGAGGCCTGGATGCGCTCATCGTAATCGACACGAAGCACGGCACGCGACACTTCGCTCACGCGCCCGATCTCACCGAGAAAGTGCTGCGCGTAGTCATCCATTTCGTCGTCAATCCGATAGTAGAAGGTCGGGATGTAGAGCAGGCTGGAGTAATACCTGGAGAGACGCGAGCTGGAGCCGCTGATCCAGCCCTGCGGGTCACCGAGATCGAGTTTCAGAATGGGGGAGATCTCAAACACCGTCTCGCTTTTGGTGATGTTGTTGGTCTGAAAGTCGATGTTGTCAGTGTAAAACAGCGTGGTTTGCAGGCCGAAAGCCGCTCGGGCCGCCACCGCGCCGGAGATGCCCCAGGTGTAGGGCTGGAGTCCGGCGGAGGAGGCCACGGTCTGCCAGCGGCGCGGCTGCGTGGTGAGATCGGCATCAGGGTTGGCGGTGCGGCGCAGGGAGTTGGAGCGTGTGATGGCTTCCGTCTCCGCAGGAAGCCGTGGCTCCAGAAGCACCAGGCCTTCAGGCAGGCGCAGTGTTTGAGCGCGGACGGTGCCCGGCGGAGGCAGCAACAGGCTGGGCTCCAGCATGCGCAAAGCCCCCGTTCTGGAGGTGCCGGGAGCCGCCGCGCCTGGTGAAGACGGCTCCACGGCCATGGTGCGTTGTTGCACGAGAGCCGTGGTGATCATCAGCACAATTGCGACACGAATATCCACGTTTCATTAAGTGAAGACCGGTGGAAACCGTCAAGACTTTTCATGATCCTTTGTATTGACACCCTCGGGCCAATCCGTTAACCACGCCGCCATGAAGGCCCTGACCACACCCTGCCTCACGGTTTTTGGACTGCTTTTGGTCGCCTGTGCGGCGAATCGTCCATCCTCCCAACTGCCGCCGCCCCCGCCTCCGCCGCGCGTCGCTTCTCATTACAGCATTCAGCCGGGGGATTTGCTGGGCATCACTTTTGCCGGAGAACCGGATCTGACACAGCAAACACGGGTGGACTGGAATGGCATGATCAACGTGCCAACGCTCTCTGCCGAGGGAAATGCGGAGATGCACGCCGCCGGCCTCAGCCCTTCGCAACTGGCTGCAAAACTCAGCTCCTATGCTGTGAGCAACAAAATTCTCGTCAAGGCCCGCGCCCAGGTGCTGGTGATCGAGTATGCCACGCTGGCCTACTCGGTGCTCGGCCAGGTGGCGCAGCCGGGGCGCTACAACTTCCCCCGTGGCGTCCAGCCGCGCCTGCCCATCGAGGAGGCGGTTGCACTGGCGGGTGGCTATACACGTCTCGCACGGCAGACGAAGGTGCTGCTCAAACGTGGCACTCAGGTTTACACGGTCGATTTGAAAAAACTCGCCGCTGAACCCGGCCAGCCGCCGGTCATCATCATTCCGGGTGATGTCATCACGGTCACGGAACGCATGTTCTGACCATCGAAAAGCCCACCTCATGAGCGCTGCCGAACCCAGAGCCACCTTTGTCAGCATTCTGGAGTCCGAGCTGAAGCAGCAGCAGGTCGAGCCGGTCATCCGTGAATACAAGGCCGGGGAGGTCATCTTTGAGGAGGGTGATCCTGGCGATGGTCTTTATGCCATCCTCGACGGCCTCGTGCGCATCTCCGCGTTCGTCAGCCAGTCGAACAAGCACGCGCTACGCGAGTTTGCGGCGGGTGATTTCTTCGGCGAGATGGCCATCATCAACAATGCGCCGCGTTCCGCCTCGGCGACGGCGCAGCAGGACTCGCGCCTGCTGTTTGTCTCACGCGACCAAGTCACGGATCTGATGGAGCAGTCGCCGAAGCTCGTCTTTGCTTTGCTGCATGCGTTCAGCCATCGCATGCGCGAGACGAACAGCCATTTCGTGCAGGAAATGCTCGAAGCCGAGCGCCTCTCGCTCATGGGCCGCTTCGCGCGGTCCATCGTGCATGATCTGAAAAATCCGCTCAGCGTCATCGTCCTCGCCGGTGACGCCGCCGCCTCCGAGCGCGCCAGCCCGGAACTGCGTCAGAAGGCGAAAAAGCGCATCCAGCAGCAGGTGGAACGACTCACGCACATGCTTAACGAGCTGCTGCGTGTCAGCGAAGGCTCCACCCAGCATGCGCTGGAGCCGACCAACTTCGCCACTTACTTCGCCGAGGTGATTGAGCAGACCCGCGACGAGTTGGAGAACAAAAAGGTCGTCGTCGAGGTGCAGACCGAGGTGCCCTCGGTGGTGATGCCGCTCAACATTCGACGCCTCGACCACGTCTTCTTCAATCTTTTCAACAACGCCGCCGATTTCATGCCGGATGGCGGGCGCATCATGGTTCGCTTCGAGGAAAGGCCGCGTGAAATTTATGCCGAGGTCGAGGACACCGGCCGCGGCTTCAAGCCCGGCATCGTGGACAAGCTGTTCACACCCTTCTTCACCGACGGCAAGCCCACCGGCACAGGTCTCGGCCTCTCCATCTGCAAAAACATTGTCGAAGACCACGGCGGCCGCATCTGGCCGAAGGAAGTGGCCGGATGCGGCGGTGTTTTTTGCTTCACGTTGCCTTTGAAGGCCTGAAGCGGATTATTTGTTCAGGACGAGACGCAGCGTGCCGTTGTGAATCTCCATCGACTGGATGCCGGCGAGGAATTTTTGCAGCGCCGGGTCGGACTCGACATTTTCCGCCACGAGATCGACGCCCTTGATGTCGCCGATCCAACTGTTCGGCAGCGAGATGCCGCCGAGGCTCAGATCGTCGAGTTTCAGCGACAGCTTGTGCTCCGGCGTCAGGCTGGTGCCAAAGGTGAAGCGCAGGCGGATTTTCTGATTCGGAAACACCGGGAAGTCCTCGGGTGCCTGGAAGATGACCGCGGCGGAGACGCTGCCTTCGCCAAACTTCACCTCCACGTTTTCTCCGAGCTGCTGTTGGGCCAGGTAGGCGTTCACCTCGCGCTCGTTGACGATGATCGTGCGGTTTGCCTCATCCGCAGGAATGGCGGCAGGATTGTTGAGGGCTTGCAGCTTGCTGTCGAACTCCGCCTTCTCGGCAGCCGTGAGGCTCACGGGATGGATTGGTGAAGGGTAGAACGTGTGTTTGACCCAGAGGCCTCCGGTGGCGGCGGCGATGCCCGCGCAGCCAAGAATGACCGCGAGGGTGATGAGAACGGTTCTTTTCGTGGAACGCGCCCGCGGAGCGGCGGGCGCAACAGTTTCGGTGATGGTTTGCATAGCGGTGGGATTGGATGGTTTCGCGGCAAGAGTATTCATTCACGGCCCAAAACGCCACCTACATGTTGCCCGGCTGTTTGTAAGCCATTGACTCCGGTCGCAGGTCTTGGGAACATCGCGATTAACCATGAAATACATCCTCGCACTCGACCAGGGCACCACCAGCTCACGCGCCATTCTGTTCAACCACGACGGCGGCATCGTGGCGACGGCACAGAAGGAATTCCGGCAGATTTTCCCCAAACCTGGCTGGGTGGAGCATGACGCGCAGGAAATCTGGGCCACGCAGGCCGGTGTCGCCTCGGAAGTCATGCACAAGGCGCATGCCAAAGCCTCGGACGTGGCGGCCATTGGCATCACCAACCAGCGCGAGACCACCGTGGTGTGGGATCGCAAGACCGGGAAGCCCGTTTGCAACGCCATCGTCTGGCAGGACCGCCGCACGGCCTCAATCTGCGACAAACTGCGCGCGCAGAAGCTCGACAAGCTCATCCAGCGCAAGACCGGCCTTGTCGTCGATGCCTACTTCTCTGCCACGAAGGTGCAGTGGATGCTGCAAAACGTGAAGGGCCTCAAAGCCCGCGCCGCGAAGGGCGAGCTGGCTTTTGGCACCATCGACACCTGGCTGCTGTGGAACCTCACAGGCGGCAAGGTGCATGCCACCGATGTCAGCAACGCCTCGCGCACGATGCTTTACGACATCCGCAAAGGTGACTGGGACGACGAACTGCTCAAAATTTTCGGCGTGCCGCGCTCCATGCTGCCGGAGGTGAAGGATTCCAGCGGTGTGTTTGGCGAGACGACGTTGCTCGGTGGCAGCATTCCCGTCGCTGGCATCGCAGGGGATCAGCAGTCGGCCTTGTTCGGGCAGGTATGCACGAAACCGGGCATGGTGAAGAACACTTATGGCACCGGCTGCTTCATGCTGATGAACACCGGCACCAAACCCATCGCTTCGAAGAACAAACTGCTCACCACCATTGCCTGGCGCATCGGCGGACGCACCGAATATGCGCTGGAAGGCAGCGTGTTCATCGCCGGTGCGGCGATTCAATGGCTGCGCGATGGTTTGGGCATCATCAAGAATTCTGCCGACGTCGAGGCGCTCGCCGCGAGTGTTCCCGACACAGGCGGTGTCTATCTCGTGCCTGCGTTTGCCGGTTTGGGCGCTCCGCATTGGGATGCCTATGCGCGTGGCACGCTCGTCGGCATGACGCGCGGCACCACGGCAGCACACATCGCGCGTGCCGCGCTGGAAGGCATCGCTTTGCAGGTCATGGACATCTTGAAGGCCATGGAGGCCGACGCGGGCATCAAATTGAAGGAACTTCGCGTCGATGGCGGCGCGTGCGTGAACAACCTGCTCATGCAGATGCAGTGCGATCTGCTTGGCGTGCCCGTCGTGCGTCCGAAGGTGAATGAAACCACCGCGCTCGGTGCGGCGTGCCTCGCCGGACTTGCCGTTGGCTACTGGAAGAACGTGGCCGACATCGCGAAGCACTGGCAGATGGATCGCACATTCAAACCGGCCATGAAAGCGGCGGCACGCGCCAAAATCACCCATGGCTGGAATCGTGCGCTCACCCGCGCCAAAGCGTGGGAGGAGAAATCCGCATGAAGCACACCGCGTGGATCAATCCGCCCTGTCCGTTGCTGCCGGAGGAGAATCGTCATTACGATCACACGGACATTGAGGCGATGAATCACGAACGCGGCCCGCTGTTCTATGAAACGGCGCTGCATTATGCGCAGAGCCTCTGGCGCGAAGGTTTCCCGGCCAAAAGCATCCTGCTTATCAACCGGGCGCTCTCGCTGCCGTTGAAGGCGGACGAGCCGATCCTCGCGAAATGGCCGCTGCCGTATCAGGCGCTCATGTGGATCATGCAGAACCGCGTGGAGGGCCAGTTCATCGGCAATCCGCGCCGTCACTGGCAGCATCTGGCCACGCGCATGGTCGAGCCGAACAAGGAACTGCGCACCTGGCGGGCCTGGGCCTGCTGGTATCTCGCGAAGACGATCCTTCCGGAGATGGAATTTCCCGCGGATCCCAAGCAAATCCGCGAGGAGCAGCTTGTGAAGCCGACGCGGGATCAGATCGCCGCCAACTTGCAGCGGCTCTCACCCGCCAATGACCTCGAAGTCTGGCAGCAGACCTTGCAGACGATTCAAGCTGCCATCCAGCCGCTTGCCGCACGCATCCGCCGCATCGGCGCCGATGAACTGCCCATGGTGCAGAAGCTCGGGCATGCCATCTGGTTCGCGTATTACCCCGGCATCATCAGCGACGCGCAAATTAGCTACATGCTCTCCATCTGGTATCAGCCCGGCAACATGGCGCATGAGATGCAGGCACGGGACGTGTGGTATGCGCTCGTCGAGGTCGAGGAGCGTGGCGCGGTGGGCTACATCTCGTTTGAAAAGCTCGCCATGGAGCCCGTGCTCTTCATCAACAAGCTCTACCTCCTGCCCGAGGTGCATGGCCACGGCCTCGGCGGCCTCACCCTGCGCTGGGCCGAGGACCGCGCCCGCGACTTGCGCTGCAAGCTGGTGCGCCTGCGCGTGAACAAACGCAACGCCCCCGCCATCCGCGCCTACCTTCGCCACGGCTTCCACTTCACCGAAGATGTCATCAGCGACATCGGCAGCGGCTTCGTGATGGATGATTATGTGATGGAGAAGACGGTGTGAGGCGGGCTCAAGCCTCGCCCTGTCAGATGAGGCTCGTTGCATGACCGGCTTTTGAAGTTAGTTTTCGCTCATGAGCACGATCACCCTCGAATACCCGCCGTCCTGGCTTGCCGCCATGGGCGTGGACGCGCCGCGTTTCGCAGCGGACACGAAGATCGCTGCGGCGATGAAGCTGTTCGAGTGCCACCGGCTTTCCAGCGGGCAGGCCGCCCAGTTGGCGGAATTGTCCCGCGTCGAGTTTCTGCTTACCTGCCGCCAGTGGGGTGCTGCCAGCGTGAACTGGGATGAGGACGATCTCGCGGCGGAGTTCGGCGGCACTCTGCCCGTAGTGCGCTCATGAGCACCGTCGTTTGCAATTCCGAGGATCGCGACCGCGAGATGTGCTGCAAGTCCGTGCGCCTCCGCGTTAACAAACACAACGCCCCCGCTATGTGCGCCTTGGCTGCCGTTACATCGAAGACATCGCCAGCGTATTGGTGTTGTGTAATTCCATGATGGTAACAGGGTTGTTTCGGTGATAGCAGAGGTTTCATGGTCATCAGCCCTGCAGAAATCCCCGCTTCGCTGCAATTCAATGCCGTTGAATGGTTCTCCCAGTTTTCGGCGGATGGAAAACCAATAGACAGCACAGAGCTGCAGCCCGTGCTCGAGTTCACACTGCTTTGGAATCTGTTTGAGCGTGAAACCTGTGATCGTTTTGTCCGGCTCGTTGATTTAAGAAAGCACGTTGATGAGGCTTTTGCCAAGGATCAACTTATGCGAGACGCATATGAACCGTATCTTCTGTTTTTTCGCACTCGGTATTCGCAATTCGGTGAAGCTGGCTACTTATCAAGCTCGCTGGAGCCTGCACAACACTCACAGGGATGCGAAGACAGTAATGAAATTCTGCTTCTTCAAAAAGTGCTTGAGGGAACGTGCAAAGGTTTGAACGACGTGGTGTTCGCACTTCTGTTCATCGCCTACAGGATTCGGAACAACCTGTTTCACGGTGAGAAGAACATCTACAGGCTGCATACACAGAGATCCCTGTTCGTGGCTGTGAATTCGCTCCTGGCAACTTATCTCGGACAGACATGCCGACGAATGAGGAATTGACTCGTGCGTAGCACTCCTTCCCGGTGCTGGGAGCCAACCAACCCATAACCTGAACGCCTCCGTATGATAAGTAGCAACTCAGAGACACTGCAAGGCATTCGAGAAATAAGCCGCGCGGGTTAACTCTCATCAGGACCGAATTGGGGCCAGGACAACCCGGAAGCCGAGGCTGCTGCCGTCGATGTCCGGTGAGGTACGCCCAAGGCACGCCGAACGGTGGAATGCGCGCATTGCTTCCACCAAGTCTTCCAAGTGGCACACGCGGCACGCCGATCTGCAGTAGTCGGCGATGCTGCCCATGCTGCCGCCACGGATCACGCGGTCCGAACCTTCAGGAGGTCCTAGCGGATCTATTCCGCCCAGCAGGTCTCTTCCATACCAATCCTGACAAAATTCCCACACATTCCCATGCATGTCGTGCAGCCCCCATGCATTCGCTTGTTTCCGGCCCACCTCGTGTGTTTTGCCGCCACTATTCTCATCATACCACCCCACGTCACAAAGTTCGCCATGGTAAGGGCCTGTGGTTCCGGCGCGGCAGGCGAGGAAACGGGGAAACGGGGTCAGTGTGCAAAATTCTGACAACTGATTCCGTGAAGTAAGAGCCAGATCATACTGTCAATTATTTGCACGCTGACCCCGTTTCTTCGAACTCCGACCAGGAAAGTCGGCCATCCGACCTCTGAGGTGCGCCATTTCTCCACCATTCCAAGTCTCCTCTTTGCATTCGCTCGCGCCTCCCGCTCATCTCACCCTGCGGGCCTTGCTCCGCTCCGCTCCGCTTTTCAGCTTTCCCATTTCAGCTTTCAACTTTTCCCCCTCCCCGCCATGCCCTACGACCCCGCTCTTCCCGCCAATAACTCCCCGCTCGTCTCCGCCGAGATGCGCGCCCAGCTCAACGGGCTGAAGGATCTCATCAACGCGATCCAGACGATCACGGCGGCCCAGGTCGATGCGGTGAGCACCGGCAATCCGGGCGATCCGGCGGTGGTGACGCTCAACGTGGATGCCAGCACCCTGCGCTTCACGTTTATCATTCCCAGAGGGCCCGAAGGTCCGGCAGGTCAAGCGGGACAGGATGGTGCCTCTGGGGCAGGCGTGACGGGGGCGGTGGTGGACAGCGTGATGACCGGCAACCCGGGCGACCCGGCCAGTGTGAGCGCCAGCTTTGACGGCAGCCTGGTGCGCTTCAATTTCAGCCTGCCGCAAGGTCTGCAAGGCCCGCCGGGAGAAGTGACCAGCATGCAGCTTTCCACCGCGATCAACGGCACCAGCAGCAACAGCAACGCGGTGAGCACGCTGGCACTGGCGGTGAACGATCCGCCGACGCAGGCGGAGGCGCAGTCCATCGCGCACAAATTGGATGAGCTGATCCTGGCGCTGCGGAGGTAGGAACAAGGAGCGTCAAAAGGTCAAGGGTCGTGCCCTCCATCATTTCAGCGATGGCTTCGAGACAAAACCGGGCAGGTTCAACGCTGCGCCTCCTGATACGCCGCAACCAACTGCTCCACGCTACGCTCCCAGTTCAATTCCTGCGTGAGACGCTGGTGGCCCGCAAAGGCAATGGCTTGGCGGCGTGGTTCGTCGTCGAGGAGTTCGAGGATGGCGTCGCCCAGCTTCTCCGCGCTGTTTTCCATGACGTAAACCGCGCCATCACCGGCGGAGAAGCGGCCCTCGACGGTGCCGAACATGACCATGGGCTTCGCGAAGGCCATGTATTCGAGCACCTTGTTCATGGTGCAGTGGTCGTTGTAGGCGTTGATGGGATCGCAGGCGACGCCGAGGCAGATGGTGCGCAGGGCGCGGCAGAGGAACTCGTCACTGACACGACCGGGCATGCTGATGTGGTTTTGCAGGCCGAGTTGGTCGCGCAGCGCAAGCAAATCGGTGTGCTCGGGACCAGAACCCATGAGGAGGAACTGTACATCGTCGCGTTTGCGCGTTTTGACGATGTGCTCGGCGGCGCGGACAAGGTAATCGACGCCGTCGGCATTGCCCATGACGCCGATGTAGCCGACGAGATGCTTTTTTCCGGCCCGCAACGATTCGTCCGGCTCCGCCTGGGTGTTCATGCGGTTGGGAGCGGTGCGGACGACAAAGGCGCGGTCATCACGCAGTTTGCCGCGCTGTTTGACGGCACGCAGCACGCTCTGATTGGTGGCGATGACGACATTGGCGAGCGCCAGGGTGCAGCGCTCGGCGATGCGCACGGCCCAGTACATGAGGCCGCGTTTGCCGAACTTGGCCTCGAACATCTCGGGCCAGAGATCATGCACGTCGAAGATGACTTTCACACCGCCGAAGAGCTTGAACGGCAGCGCGACGAGGAAGAGCAGGTCGGGCGGATTGCAGAGGTGGATCACGTCGAATCCGCCGCGTCTCCACGCTTTGAGCGTGCAGGTGAGCTCACCCCAGAGGGCGGTGGTGTATTCGGCGATGAAGCCGCCGAGTGATCCCGCCTCGCCACTGATCCAGTGGCGGTAGATTTGAATGCCGTCGAGCACCTCCTCCGCCTGCGTGTAGCCGCGCATCTGCGGGCAGATGACGGTGACCTGATGCCCGGCATCCCGCAACGCGCAGGCCTCCTGCCACACGCGCCGGTCGAAAGGCACCGGGAGGTTTTCGACGAGGATGAGGACGCGCATGGCTCGCGAAAACTAAGCGCCGGGGGCGGCTTTTGCTGCGCGCTGTTCTTTGGTCAGCCAGATGATTTTCAACTCCTTGCCCTCTTTGGCACCACCGCCGAAAAAGTCCCCCGTGTCCTTGAGCGTGACAAAAATGATGAAGCCAAACAGCATCAAGGCACACGCGGTCTGCACGTATTCGAGAATCCTGCCCTGCGGGGGCTTGCGGCGGATGGCCTCGGCAATGGCCATGGTGATGTGGCCGCCATCCAGTACCGGGAAGGGCATCATGTTGAGGATGGCGAGGTTGATGTTGAACACGACGCTGAACCACAGCACGAGCCGCCAGCCATCGGGATGCTGGAAGAGCTTGTAGTAGAGGCGGCCCACGCCCACGGGACCGCTCATGTGAGCGGGACTGAGGTCGGATTTGGGCGAAAGCAGCTTGGAGACAAGATTGCCCATGTGCCGCACGGCGTCGCTGATCTGTTCCCAAGGCGTGATGACGATGGGCGTGCGCTTGCCTTCCACATCCCAGGCCACGCCGATCATCGGATACTCTTTTTTGTCCTCCATGACCTCCTTCATGTTGTTCTCGTCAGGAATGCGCGGCAAAACCGGAATCTGGATGGTCTTTCCAGCGCGCTCGACGTCCAGCGTGAGGGTCTTGCCAGGGTTGGCTTTGATGTAGTCGGCGAGATCGCCCATGCTTCTCAATGGATTGCCGTCCACACGAAGCACGAGATCATCGATCTTGATGCCAGCCTCGTCTGCGGGGCTGTTTTTGGCGACACCTCCCACCATCGGCGTCATCTGCCCTTCCATCCCCACGGAACGCAGATCAGGACGCTTGAAGATGGACTGCCACCAGGAAACGGCCGGAGCTTTTTCATCCGACTTCGGCCAGGCTTTGGGATCGACCTCAAACTTCCGCACCCCTTGCCCCGGACGCTCCACCTCAAACGCAATCGTGTCCCCTTCGCTGGCCACCACGCCCCAGCGCACGCTGTCCACGAGGCCCTCGAAGCGTTTCACCGGCTGGCCGTCCACCGTGAGGACTCTGTCACCCGGAAGGAGGCCTGCTTTCTGGGCCGGGCTTTCCTTCGCGACATACCCGACGATGGTGGTCGTATGCCCTTCGCTCTGTGGTTTCCCTGCCACCCAGACGGCCACGGCAAAGACGCAGGCGAGCAGGAAACTGAACAGCGGCCCGGCGAAAGCGACAATCGCCTTGTCCAGCGGCGTGATCGGCGGCAGCGGCTCGGTGCTGGACTCGCCTTCGAGGCCACCCATCGGGGCCATCTGCGGCAGGGCCACGAAACCGCCCGCCGGAATGCTGCCGAGCCCGTATTCGACGCCATTGATGGTCTTTTTCCACAGTGGCTTGCCGAACCAGATGTAAAACTTGTCAATCTTCAGCCCGCGCCAGCGCGCGGCGAGGAAGTGACCCCACTCGTGAACGACAATCATGAGATTGAAAACCAGGATCACCTCCAGGATGAGGATGATGAAACGAAGGATTTCACCGAAGACGCCGAGAGAGGAAAGCCAAGCCATAAAGGGGACGAAAAAATCCTGCGGAGCATGGGCGGGATTGCCCGTGCGCCGGAAGACAAGACCGGGAAGCTAACATCCCGCCATGACTGGCGCAAATGATGCGGGGAAGTTTATGCCGCGAAGCTCAGAAATGTTGACCCGGCCCACCTGCTGAAATATTTGCCAGCTTACTCTCTCATACGTATTCAAAATTGCCCCTGATGATGACGATTCGCGCCGCCACTGTCCTGCTCCTGTCCTGCCTGCTGATGTCCTGCCGCAGTGCCAAAAGCGTGGTGGCCTCTGTACATGTCAAGCCCACGAGTTTTCTGCCGCATGCGGCGGATCTCAAGGAGGACCGCAAACGCTCGCCCTTCCTCGGTAACTGGTGGAATCCTGACCCGCAGGTGCAAAAAGCAGCGGAGAGGGTGCAATCTCTCTACATCGCCCCGGTGATCACGGATCACCTGCGGCCCATGCGGCAGAAGCTCGCAAAAATGGAGTTCAGCCAGGATCGGCGTGATGAAAAAATCCAAAAGCTCACCGATTACGCACGAGGAAAGTTCCTCCATGCCTTCAAGTCCGCCAAAAAGCCGAGGTTCAGCATCGTGGACGCACCGTCAAAGGACGCCATGACCCTGAAACTCTCCATCATCGAGTGGGAGCCCAACACCCTGACCGGGCTGGCCCTGCGGGAGGCCGTGGACCTCGTGACCCTGCCCATGGTGGGGGATCTGCTGGCCAAACCCGCGCGCGGCCAGATCGCCATCGAAGGCGTGCTGGTGGAGCCGAAAACGGGAAAACCCGTCTATGAGTTCGCGGACAAGGAGGAGGCGAAGACGCTGTTCATTTTCTTTCCCCAAGAACTGTTTCCTTCAGGCCAGGCGAAGTATGCCATCCGCGAATGGGCACGACAGTTTGAGAAACTCATGAGCACCCCGCCCGACAAGAAGATAAGGGATAGTATGCCTTTCCAGATCATCGCATTCTGATAGCACGAAGCCTTTTGAGGAGGCCTGTCCATAAAAATCACAGCCACTCCAGCCGGTCGGAACTATTCTCCCGGTGGCTGAATGTTTCGTGATTGCCAAGGTCAGAGGTTTCGTGCGCTACTCTCCTTTGTACACCTCATTCACCATGAAAACGAATCCTCTTCGCTCAGCCATGATCCTGTTCGTCGGTGTTTCACTGGCACTGACCTCCTGTGAGTACCCCTACTATTACAACAACGGTTACTACGGTGCCGGCTCGAACCAGCGCAGCGGCACGGTCTATGGAGCCGCAGGCGGTGCGTTGCTGGGCGGCATCATCGGCAACCAAAGCCGCCGCCCCCTGGAAGGCGCTCTGATCGGCGGCATCCTCGGTGGTCTCGCCGGGAATGCCATCGGAGCCAACCGTGACCGCTACTACTATGTGCGCGGCGGTCCGGTTTACAGCAGCCGCTACAACTACAGCCGCCCCTACTACTCGAGTTCGTACTACCGCCACCCTTACTTCTCCAACAGCTACTACGGCAGCCCGTACTATTCCCGCCGCCCGTCGTATTTGGGAAGCTATAACTACCGTCCTTGGGGAGGCGGTTATGGCTTTGGTCAGCCCTTTGGCTGGGGAAGCGGCTTCGGCCTCGGTTCACGCTGGTACTGAACAGCGGTCGCAACACCTTGAAAAAACCTGCGCTGGCAACGGCGCAGGTTTTTTTAATGCAGTTCGAAGATGCCCTCGATCTCGATGGCAATGTTACCCGGCAGCGATCCCATGCCCACCGCGCTGCGCGCACCAATGCCGTTCTCCTCGCCCCAGACCTGGCCAAACAACTCGCTACAGCCGTTGATGACCTTCGGATGTTCTGAAAAATCCGCCGTGCTGTTCACCATGCCGAGCAGTTTCACCACGCGCTTCACCCGGTCCAGGCTGCCCAGTTCGCTTATCAACGTCGCCAGCAGGGCGAGACCGGTCTGACGCGCGGCGGTCTTGCCCGCATCGAGATCGAGATCCGCGCCAACACGGCCCGTGAGGTACTTGCCATCACCCAGATAAGGCCCGTGGCCGGAGATGTAGGCGATGTTGCCGACGATCACGACCGGCTTGTACACACCGCCACGCGGCGGTGCGGATGGAAGAGTGAGTCCGAGGGCGGTGAGTTGTTGTTCGGCATTCATGGCTGTTAGATCGTGGGGAAAAATTCAAGCATCGTCAAACAGACGACGATTCTTCCAGAAGTAGCTGAAACCGGACACCAGCGTCAGCAGCGTGGTGAAATAGACAATGGACGAGGCCACGATTCGTTCCGTGTCTGGATTGGCGGTGAACGCAGGCCGCATGAAGCCAAACAGCGGCTCTGTCGAGGCCTGGCGCATCATGAAATAGATCACCGTCAGGATCTGCCAGAGCATCTTGTGTTTCCCCAGCTTCTCTGCCGACAACACCGCCCCCTGCCCTGCCGCCACCAGCCGGATGCCCGTCACAAAAAATTCGCGCGCCAGGATGATGATGGTGATCCACGCCGGCATCCGCAACTCCTCCGGGATCGTCTTGTCAGCCGACAGCAGGATGAAGGCCGCAGCAATGAGGATCTTGTCCGCCAACGGGTCAAACAGCTTGCCGAAGTTCGTCACGATGCCCCGCGACCGTGCGATCTGCCCGTCGAAGTAATCCGTGGCCGAGGCGATGCCAAAAATGATCAGTGCCAGCGAGATCGTGTTCGACCATGGCAGATAAAAAAACACCACAAAGACACCTGTGAGGACCAGGCGCGAAAGGGTGAGTTTGTTGGGCAGATTCATGTGGACGGCAGGTGCCTCTGTCTAGCGATGGAATGGCCGGGCTGTCAATGACAGTCCTGCGACAAAAAACTCCGCGCCTCTTTCACAAACCAGGGCAAGGCCGATTTTTCTCGCTGGCTCGGGCACCCTCATGCTATTGCTTGGCCCCATGCCGTCTCTTTTTTCCAAAGCAGGTGATCCCGAACTCCTCTGGCTTGTTGGCGGCACGCTCGGTCTGCTCATCATTGCATCAGCCATCGGCTTTATTTTGGCAAAACGAGCAACCTCCGACGCCGCCAAGGCAACGATGACGAATCTGAATGCTCGCACGAATGCCTGGTGGATGATGGCGGCGGTGTTTGCAGGGGCGCTGGCGCTGGGGAACATCGGGACCACGATCTTGTTCGGGCTGTGCTCGTTCATGGCTCTGCGGGAGTTCATCACGTTGTCACCGACGAAACCGGGCGATCACCGCACGCTGTTCTGGGTGTTCTTCGTCATCACGCCGCTGCACTACTATTTTCTGGCGACGCAGTGGTACGGCGTGTTTGTCATTTTGATTCCTGTTTACGCCTTCCTCTTCGTACCGCTGCGCACAGCGATGGCGGGGGATTGTGAACGCTTCCTGGAACGCACCGCGAAGATTCAGTGGGGGCTGATGGTCTGCGTGTATTGCATCAGCTATGCCCCCGCCATTCTGCTGCTGCTCAAGATTCCTGGTTATGAAGGACAGAATGCCAAGCTGCTGTTCTGGTTCGTCGCCATCGTCGAGATGAGCGATGTGATGCAGTACGTGTGGGGCAAAACCTGCGGCAAACACAAGATTGCCCCCGCCGTCAGTCCTGGCAAGACATGGGAAGGTTTGCTCGGCGGTGGTGCGACCACTGTCGGTCTTGGCACGGCACTGTGGTGGGCCACGCCGTTTTCACCGCTGCAGGCCGCAGGCATGACCGCTCTTGTCGTGCTCATGGGTTTCGCGGGCGGCCTGGTGATGTCAGCAATCAAACGTGACCGTGGCGTCAAAGACTGGGGCACCGCCATCGGCGGCCATGGCGGCTTCATGGACCGCATGGATTCGCTCAGCTTCGCCGCGCCGGTGTTTTTCCATGTGGTGCGCTATTCGCTCAATGCGTGATGGAGGAAAGCAGTGGAGCATGGCGAACGTACTCCCACCCCATGATTTTCCGCGTCTGCCTTGTTTCTGCCATTATCGCTGCCTCTGCCCAAGGGGCGGGGAAGCTGGACTTCAATCGCGACATCCGGCCGATCCTCAGTGACAACTGCTTCGCCTGCCACGGGCTGGACGCGAAGAAACGGAAGGCGGATTTGCGGCTCGACCTGCCGGAGGGCGCGTTCACGGCCATCGACGGCGTGTTGCCCATCAAACCGGGCGATCCTGAGGTGAGCTCGATCATTCAGCGCATCGTTTCGACGGATGAGGACGAGGTGATGCCGCCGCCGGAGGCGCACAAGAAGGTCACACCGGCGCAGGTCGAGATCCTGAAGCGCTGGATCAAGGAAGGCGCGGAGTACAAGAAACATTGGGCGTTTGAATCGCCGGTCAAAGCGGCACCGCCGCAGGTCAAAGGGATGGTCAAGAACGGGATTGATGCGTTCATCCAGGCGCGACTGGCTGAGGAAAAACTGCCGCCATCACCGGAAGCTTCGAAGGAGACGTTGATTCGTCGGGTGACGCTCGATCTGACCGGCCTGCCACCGACGTTGGCGGAGATCGACGCCTTTCTAGCGGACACGAGCCCGGATGCGTATGAAAAGGTCGTGGCCCGCCTGCTGAAGTCGGAGCGTTACGGCGAGCACATGGGCCGCTACTGGCTGGATGCGGCGCGCTACGCGGACACGCACGGGCTGCATCTCGACAACGAGCGCAGCATGTGGCCTTACCGCGACTGGGTGGTGAACGCGTTCAACCAAAACCTGCCGTATGACCAGTTCACCGTCTGGCAGCTTGCGGGCGATCTTTTGCCGAATGCGACGGTGGAACAGCAGATCGCCTCCGGCTTCAATCGTTGCAACGTGACGACCAGCGAAGGCGGCAGCATCAATGAGGAGTTTGTCTTCCGCTACGCGGTGGATCGCGCGGACACGACGATGGCGGTGTGGTTGGGCCTCACGGCGGGCTGCGCGGTGTGCCATGATCACAAGTTCGATCCCATCTCCGCCAGAGATTACTACGCCATGACGGCGATACTCCAGGGCGTGCAGCATGGTGAGCGTCCGCTGCGCACACCGGAGGTGGCGGCGAAGGAAAAGCAAGTCGCTGCGTTACGGGAACAGCTCGCGCCGATCGAAGTGCAGCTTCGCAAGTTTCAACCCGTCTCGCATCTCAACCGTGTGCTGCTCCTTGACGACAGTGCCGCACCTTCCACCGCCGACAAAGCTGGTGTCACCCAGATCGAACAACCGAAGAACGGCCAGCCGATCACATACTCGCCGGGCAAGGAGCGCGGACAGGCCGGCGACCCCGGCGATGTTACGCGCCTCCCGAATCTCGGTGCGAGCTATCGCTACTGGCAATCGGATTCCGGCAAGCCCGAGGACTTTTTTACCTGGGATCCGAGGCTGAGCGGACGCCACCGCATCTGGATCTCCTGGGGTGCATGGACGACACATACCAAGGATGCCCGCTACATTCTCGATCGCGATGGCGACCTCTCCACCACCGGCGACCAGACGGAGATCGCGCAGATCGACCAAAGCCGGTTTGCCGATGGAACCCAGGCCATCGCCGGGGAAAAGCGCTGGAGCGGATTTCGACTCGCCGGTGAGCACGACCTCACGTCTCATAGCGTGCTCATCCTGCGCACTGGAAGCAAAGGCGGTCCGCACATCGCCGACCTCGTGGCCTTTGAAGAAGTGGCGACCGCAGCCAAGCCCGGCATGCAGCCGGCCTTGCGTACTCCCGTCAGCCATCTCGCCAACGAAGACCGCTTCATGCCGACCACGGCGAAATATCTTCGCTTTACGATCACTGAATCCAGCAGCGGCGAGCCATGCCTCGATGAACTTGAAGT